>CALGLS010000351.1 GCA_937959375.1 uncultured Saprospiraceae bacterium | reverse complement strand
GATATGGGAATAAAAATTACCCTGTGTGTTTTTGCGAACCAACTCAAATTTCATGTCTTTGCTTCCAATAAAAGGTCTCAGGTTCCAAGCTAGTTGTACTCCTACAAATGCAAAAATAATGACCCAGATTCTAAAAACGTTTAATCCGATTTTAGGATAGACATTCGTTCCTTCAAAAGCAGTTTTCAAGGCCTCCAATACGACACGCATTCCAAAGAAACCAGCAAATACAAAAATGAAGACATGTAGCAATTGTAAAAACTGGTAGTTGTCACCAGACAATTGAAAGAACAAAACAATAGGAGCAAAGGCGAGTAGGATAGTGGTCGTCATGACAAAACCACTCAACAGTATGACTAATAATTGTTTGATCGTAATCTTCGATCCTAATATTAATTGAACGATATAAAAGGAAGGAAAGCAAATCGTGAGCGTTACAAAAAGTAGTAACCAAAGTTTGACGCCACTTGAGAGTGCTTGCTGAAATCCGTTGTAACTTCCCATGATGAGACCATACAAAAAGGTGAACAAACAGATCAGTGCTGCTTGTGCAAAAATAATGTTCTTTGGAAATTTTTGATGTGCAATTTTTTCGAAGTGTTCGTCTCTGTTTTGTAAAACTTCGAATGCTTCTTGAATTGGTAAAGCCATGTTGGTTGATTTTTTTGCTGTTAATAATGTAGTTGGAAGTTTGTGTTTTTTAAACAAGTTTATTTTTAATTCCCCACTTCCAAACTTATTCCATTGTCAATATTTCGGATGGTGTATTTTTAAATCTATAAAGCAAGTATTTTAAAATAGCCATGAAAATTCCTAAGATAACGGTCAGCGCCATAATGAATAATCCGGAGAAGAATCCCCATTTGGCTGGATTGTGAAATGACTCTGATAGTTCTACCTGCCCAGCGATTGCCTCATTTGAATAACTGTTTTCTAACCAATGTTTTCGTGAGATCTCTAATGATTTTTGAGAAAACTCAGGATCTATATAAGTTGCTTCTATAAAATAAGAAAGATACGAAAGTCCGCCAATGACAAATCCCATCATAATGGTCAATAGTAGGAGTTGTGAGAAAATCACCTTTTGCTGATTGCTATTAAAATGATATAGAAATGCAGTCCAAAGTGCTATCGCTAGTAGGAGTAAGAAACACTTAGATAACCAAGGTTGATGTGCAAATCGGTCAATATTAAAAGCATAGCAGATCGCTATTAATGTATTGAATAAGATTTGCATTCCAATTCCACAGGTCAAGGCTATTCTGAAAAGAGAATGGTAGTTAAGTTCTGAAGACTCGTCACTAGAATTCATTTTAACATATTTTCTTGATTTGAATACGATACTCAAAATTACTAAATAAATACGATATTTATGCCTATTTATTGCTGTTTGTTACTGTTTGATGGTGTTTTTAACACTTTTGAGTAATATTCCAATAATTCTTAAAGCGTTAAAACTGGTTCGGTTTTAGCTATGTTGAGCATATCGGAATTCATTTTAATTTCCGCCCTTCAAATTAACTCTCCCGCTATCAATCATTCTATTAAACAAGTCGAAACATTTTAGTACATGAAAATTATTATTAAAAACTTATTTGCTGCAGGAGCCTTAAGTCTATTTTGTTTTTCAACGAATTTGACTGCACAGGTTAATACTACAGAAATTATTTCAAGCACTTGCAACAAGAAAAAATCAAATTGCGAGGGAGAGATTAAATGGAAAGATGGTATGGTTTCTACCGGTAAAATTTCAAAAGGTCTTCCACATGGAGAGGGAGTGATGGAGTGGTCAGATGGAAGTAAATACCAAGGAAGCTTTGCAAAAGGATTGCGTCATGGCTTCGGAACGTTTAAGCATTCTAATGGTACTCGATTTGAGGGAGATTGGAATAAAGATCAGATCGGAGCTCAAGGTTCTATGTTTTATCCAAATGGTGATGAGTATGTAGGAGAGTTTCAAAATGGTAAACGCCACGGACTTGGAATTTTTATGACTTTGTTTGGTGAAAACTATAATGGAGAATGGAAGAATGGTGTTGAGGATGGTGAAGGTACTTACACTTATACTGATGGTTCATACTACATGGGTAGCAGTGTAAAGGGAGTACGTGAAGGTGAAGGAATGGTTGTTTGGTCACAAGGTGATACTTTAAACGCAACTTGGAAAAATGGATCACTTAATGGTATTTCAACTTATAAGTTTACCAATGGGGATAAACTAGAGACGAAGTGGAAGAACGGAAAACTTTCTGTAAAGTCAGCTTATATTTTTGCAAACGGTGAAAAGATTAAAGGTAGTTTGAACAACCTTAGAAGTCGTGTTGCTGTAATTGGAAATGAAGTGTCAACGATTGAGTCAAACTTCCAAACTTGTTACATGGGTATCGCAATGGAGATGAAGAACAACCAAGAATATAGCTTGTCAAAAGAGTTTATGGTTGCAGCTTTAGATCTAACTGATCCGATAGAAGGTGATCAGGGTATGATTGCTCAAGAAATTCAGTTGGTAGACCAAGCGATGAAGGAGCGTGGTTACGCGAAGTTACCTGAAACTAAAAAGCAGTAGTCGTAATAAACGATTAAGTTTATAAAAGGGAAAATCCCGGATTCTGAGTTTTCAGAGTTCGGGATTTTTTGTTGGAAA
>CALGLS010000350.1 GCA_937959375.1 uncultured Saprospiraceae bacterium | reverse complement strand
CCATGACAAAACAAGAAAAAATAAACAATTTCGATCCAAACGGAGTAGGTCTCGACAACGGACACTTCATCGGCTTACCTTTTAGTGAGGAAGATGCGAAGGTCGTCTTACTTCCTGTTCCATGGGATGTAACGGTTTCTTATAATGACGGAACGGCTGCTGCTGCTGAAAATATTTTGGAGGCATCCGCTCAACTTGACTTGTACGATGCAGATGTAAAAGATGCTTGGAAGATGGGACTTTACATGAAACCAAGCGATCAAACTTGGAAACAAAGAAGTGCGCTTTTGCGACCTAAGGCAGCAGCATATATAGAATGGCTTGAAGGGGGTAGTCCCGCTGCTCAAAAAGAAAGCATGCTAGAAACGCTTGCTCAAATTAATCAAGCTTGTGGTGATTTAAAAAATTGGGTTAGCAAAGAAACGAACGCTTTGATAAGAGCAGGAAAGCTTGTTGGTTTAGTAGGTGGTGATCATAGCACTCCACTTGGCTATTTAGAAATCTTGGCCTCCCACTACCCTGCTTTTGGAATTTTGCAAATTGATGCACATATGGATTTGCGAGATGCTTATGAAGGATTTACTTATTCACATGCTTCTATTTTTTACAATGCCTTGAAGTTACCTGCCGTACAATCTTTGGTGCAAATTGGCATTCGAGATTATTGTGAAGCAGAAGTTGCTTTAGCAGCAGAAGATGATCGAGTTTCAGTCTTTTATGATGCGGCAATTCGAGCTGATATGTACCGAGGTAAAACCTTTGACCAGATATGTGATGAGATGATCGTAAAGTTACCCGATCATGTTTATATCAGCTTTGACATAGATGGGCTTGCACCAACATTTTGTCCGAATACTGGGACGCCCGTTCCAGGAGGTTTTGACTACCAAGAAATCATGTACCTATTAAAGAAGCTTGTTGACAGTGGAAGAAAGATTATTGGCTTCGATTTATGTGAAGTTGCAGGCCTTGGGAATGAGTGGGAAGGGAACGTAGCAGCTCGCATTCTTTACAAAATGGCCAACCTTGCAGGCAAAAACTTGTAGAATCTCCTCTATTTTTATCTGAATTCGGACTAAAACACCCTAAAATCAAGGAATTTTTCGACTTATCTCTTAAAATCGGAAAATCTACGTCACGAATCGGTTACTTTTTTATGTTAAGGCCGTCTTAAAATTACTTTACAAGATGACAAGGCCATTGAAATTCTACGCTGGCCTGACTTACTCCAAATTATATTCCAATTACAAACGCTCCATAAGGATATGTATGCCTTATGGGTTGGACTTTTATGGCAACAACAAACTGACTCTATTATACTAACATCAAGCATTTAAACACAAAAACTAATGTATTTTTTAATTAACTCATTTCTAAAAATCAAACAATAACTTACTATGGATTTTACTAACTTTTTTGACAATTTATTAGAAACAACGGGTAGTTTTTTACCTGGCGTTTTGGGAGCACTAGCAGTTTTAATTATCGGTTGGTTCGTCGCTGGTATCGCAAGAAGACTTGTAGTGAGTCTATTAAAGAAAACAGACCTTGACAACAAAATTTTTAAAGGAGCATCTTCAAACCTTAGCCCTGAGCGTTTTATCGCTAAACTAGTTTACTATCTAGTACTAATGATCGTATTGATGATCGTATTAGAAATGCTAGGAATTCACAATGTACTTGATCCGATCAAAGACATGGTTGGTAAATTTATGGGCTTTGTACCTAACATCATTGGTGCTGGTATCATCGGTTTCGCTGGTTATATCATTGCAACTATTGCTTCTGAAGTAGTAGGATTCCTTGGTGACAGATTGGACAGATACTCTACTAAATTAGGTTTATCAAATGATATTGACTTAGGTGGTATTTTGAAGAAAGTAATCTTCGTTATCGTTTTCATTCCACTATTAATTGTGGCTTTGGATACACTTCAATTAAGAGCGATTTCTGATCCTTTTAAAGAAATGCTAACGACTTTCATCAATGCAATTCCAAAGATTCTTGTAGCTGGTGTTATTATTACTGTATTCTACATTGGTGGACGTTTCCTAAAAGGAATCATCAACGACCTATTGGTTGGATTTGGTACTGACAAGATGGCTCAGAAATTAAACATAACAGGTATCATCGGAGAGGGTACTTCTCTTTCTAGCTTGATCTCTAATCTTGCTTTCTTCTTTTTCATGTTCACTGGTATTGTTGCTGGTGTTGAAAATCTAAACTTGCCACAACTATCTGGTATCCTTAATAATATCCTTGAGCTATCTGCTCAAATCTTCTTCGGTTTGGCTATCATGGCAGTTGGTAACTGGATTGCTGGTATTGCACACGATGCATTATCTAAGTCTAAAGACAACGCATTCTTAGCTACATTGGCTCGTATTGCGGTACTAGGTTTATTCCTTGCTATTGCTTTAAGAACAATGGGTATTGCTAACGACATCGTTAACCTTGCTTTTGGTCTTACACTTGGATCAGTTGCTGTAGCAGTTGCACTTTCTTTCGGATTGGGTGGTCGCGAAGCTGCTGGTAAGCAGATGGAACACATCTTGGGTAAGTTCAGAAACGATAAGTAATAAATTTGAATAAAAGTTAGAATGCCTTCAACATGAAAGTGCATTCTAACTTTTACCAAGATCTAATCTGTAATGTTTCCAGATTTATCTGGAGTTGAAATTGAAATAGTTGATTCAATAGGAATGTTCGATTTAACCCAAACATTCAAGTTTTAAACATTATCCTTATTACAGATTTAGGCCCCTTTTGCTTTTAGCGAGAGGGGTTTTTTATTTT
>CALGLS010000349.1 GCA_937959375.1 uncultured Saprospiraceae bacterium | reverse complement strand
GAGTTTGAAATTGCCATTTCAAAGCCGCTCCGCCTGCTCCATCAACCAAGCCCGCTCCGTCAAAGGATTAGTCGTCTCAATCTCTTTTATAATTTTCGACTTCCCCTTCGGGTCATAAGGGTTGATTCTCACCAACTTCTTGGTTAGTCGAATGATGTTTTTGAAATTTGATTTGTGATAAGCTGTTGCTTTTTTACGAGATAGATAACTCCGGAAACTTTCGAGGTAGGATTCGAGTACATCTAGTTCCCTTTGCTCGTAGTAGATTTTTAGAACCATTGTTTTGGAAACTAAACTCATTAGAATGTCTTTATAGTCCATTTGACTACAAATGCGTAAAGCTTTGTCATAGTCAGACTTTTCATAATAAAGCTTTGAAAGAGAAAATTGAACAACGTCTTCCCGCGATTTATCATCTAGATACCCTTTGTAGTTGTGAATGAAATCTTCCACCCAAGTAAACTCTTTTACGAAAGTACCATTGATGACGGCGTTGATAAACGTGAAGCGTGAAATCTGACCTTGTTGAATTAATATACCCGTTTCAATACCTTGTTGGTATAGCTCGAACGATTCGCGAATGAAATGTAGGACCCCCATGTTTTTTTGTCCTATACAATAGTTCAATGCGATGATGTAAAGCGACATTAATTCCCGTTGCGGAAAAAGCTGACCATTTTCAAAAATCTGAGACTTGAGATTATGGAAATGACTTTCGTTTGCCTTGTCAGTTACGGTCATGTAGCTATAGTAGTAAATGGCAATGGCAGGGATCTCTAAAATTTTCGGATTACTTTCGATGTGATTGAATAATTCAGTCATCAAACTTAAATTATAATCCACCTTATATACCGTCTGGTGAGCAAGCATGTGGCAGGAGTGCCGTAGCTTGTCAGCCAAATATGAGATGTCAAGGGTGTCTGACACCTCCTGCAAGTTCATATCAATCGTTCGCTTTTCCTGACTTACAACAAAATCATACTCTTCTTGCAAACGATAAAACTCATTTCGATGATAATCTCGATTCCTATACACTTGTTTTTGCTGAAGACTTTCAATCTGCTTCATATTTTTCTCAAAATGCCTATTCAACCGTCTTTTTCTGTATACTCTGGATAGCGTCATCTTGGATTGAACATCGCTTTCACGTATTTCCTGATAAATCAAAAAGTCTTCTAGTGCTTTCATGAAAAAGAAGATCGTTTGTCTAAACTTGGCATCATCGTAGTCTTCATTAGGATATACGTGAGGGAAAGCAACAGTTTTACCTAAATAAGCGTCTTTCCTTAGATGATCGTCTTTTAATAGGTATTCATAAAGCAAAACCACGTCTTCTCGCTGGTTGTGGGCAGGCGAACGCAGCCATTTATTCAATGTTTTCAGCTCTTTTTTGCTGCAAGTCCTAAGAATTTCTATTAATCGACTCTTAATCATTGGTAAATCTTGTAAATTTTTTCAACAAAATTGATTTGTACTTAATTTTTGAAATGAATATAAGTTACTGTTTTTTAGTTGGTTATGTGTTTTAGTGCAAAACTAACTACCCTAATTTACGATTTTTTTCATCAACAAAGCCCGAAAAGTCTCTTTGTTTTCGGCTTGAAACCACACCATATTTGTAATGAACTTATTGACAAACAGAAAAAAACATATTCCCGTGCATACAAAAAACAACATATTAACCTTCGTAAAGCAGCAAGTAATACTTGTGTTTGCTCTATGTATGGTTTTTGCTGTTTCAACTAATGCACAAGCCGTTGATGGTTGGGAAAAAATCTACGACAGACAAGGAGGGCTTGATGAACTCACATCAGTTATTCAAACCAAAGACGAAGGTTTCTTAATGGTTGGTTCTCACACGGTTCAAACGCCTTATATTATTAAAACAGATCCGGATGGTGATATTCTCTGGGAGCAGAGTTATGGTCAAGCGAATCCAATGGGACAACTTAGAGACATCGTAGAAGTAGCGGATGGTAACTATGTGGCAGTAGGATGGGAAGCAAGTGGAAATAGAGATGTGTTTGTTGTTAAAATTAATGATGCTGGAGAACAAATTTGGGCCAACACTTACGGAGGTTCAACTGATAACGAAGCATTCAGCGTTACCGCAACAGCGGATGGCGGTATTGCGGTTGTTGGTTTTACGGAAGATCAATTTCTTGAAAAGCAAGTTTACCTATTAAAGATAGATACCGACGGAGTTTTAGAATGGGAAGAAAGTTATGGTAATAACTATGATGATAGCGGAAACGGAGTTATTGAAGATACGAATGGAGATTTAGTGATTGCGGGTTATACCGAATTAAATGTCAATGTTTCTGTTGCTTTATTATTAAAAGTGGATGCTACTGGCACACTACAATTTTTTAATCAGATTGCAGGTAATGTTGCGACTGATTTAGTACAAACTGCAAATGGTTACGCTCTATCTGGTTATGGAACCATCGCTAGTGATCTCAACGCTAGATTGACGACTACAGATGTTGATGGTAATCAGGTAACAACAGATTTTTTTGGTGAGCCAAATTTTGTTACTGAGTTTCGCTCCATTGCACAAACAAGAGATGGAAATCTTATCCTCTCAGGGATTAGTGAAATTTCTGCTACAGATATAGAAGGTTATGTTGTAAAAACAAATGCAATTGGCGATGAGGTTTGGGAAAAAACATTTGGCCGCAGCAATACACCAGATTTCTTTAACGCTGTAGCAATTACGTTTAGAGATGAGATAATCATGGTTGGTTCTCATTTTGATAGCCCACTTAGCTTTGACTCAGACTTCTACATCGTAAAAGCAAATACAGAAGGAAACATTTTCTCCAACTATATCATCGGTAATGTTTTTCGTGATCTAAATAACAACTGTGATTTTGATCCAAGTGATAC
>CALGLS010000348.1 GCA_937959375.1 uncultured Saprospiraceae bacterium | reverse complement strand
TACTGAAGACGCATGCGAGTCCTACGGATGAACAGATTGATGAGGCTATGCAGGGGAATATTTGTCGGTGTGGGACTTATGATCGGATTCGGAAGGCGATTAAGCGGGCTGCGGTTGGGTAGGATCTTGGAGGTTTGGTGTGTGTGGTTTCTAACGCGGTTTTTGAACGAAGGTTTTTTTTCAACGCTGAGATGCTGAGATGCTGAGTTGCACGTGAGATGTAGTGGTATGCGGGAGAGGGCGCTGAGAGGATTTTTAGCGAAGCTAAAAATTCGACGCGGGAGCCATAATTACGCGTCCTAAAGATCGGTAAGCGCATCGCGAAGCAAGCGACTACTGAGCTGAGTTACTGAATACGAGCGCGATAAAACGCAAAACCGAGTAAACAAACTCAGTCAAAATTTGTAAAAGACCTGTTAAATTAAAACAGCATTTAAATCAAAAAAAATGAAACGTAGATCATTCTTAAGAAATACAGGGCTCACCGGAGCAGGATTATTTGTCGGCTTTAGTTTGACAAATTGTAAGGTAGATGAAGTGCCAGGTATTATCAATTTAATAAAGACCAATGTTGACAACGAAGCGATTGGTTTGGCGTTGAATAATTATCTGAACATTGATCCTTCTGGCCTGATCACCATTATGGCGCACAAACCAGAAATGGGACAGGGAACTTTTCAATCCATTCCAATGATTCTTGCAGAGGAATTGGATGTCAATCCTGAGGAGATCACGATAAAGATTGGTAAAGGAGATGAAAAACGCTACGGACCGCAGGGAGTTGGTGGTAGCGGAAGTGTACGAGATATGTGGATGCCCCTGCGTAATCTTGGCGCATCTGCCAGACACATGTTGCGACAAGCTGCAGCAAATACTTGGGGAATCGATATTAATGATACCAGTACTGATAATGGTTTTGTGATTGGCAAAGAAGGCATCAAACTTTCTTATGGCGACTTGGTTGAAAAAGCGAAAGACATTGAAGTACCGAAAACAATTAAACTCAAAGCAATTTCTGAATTCAAATACATTGGCAAAAGCAAAAAGCGACCAGACATTAATAACAAGGTAAATGGAACTGCCAACTTTGGAATTGACATGCGAGTGGAAGGAATGGTTTATGCTTCTATTGTTCACTGTCCGGGATGGAAGGGAACGGTAAAAAGCATTGACGATACAGATGCTAAAAAAATAACTGGTGTGACAGATGTTGTAAAAACGGTTCGACCTCTTTTCAAAAACACACAAGAAGCAGTGGCCGTAATCGCAGATAATTATTGGGCTGCTTTGCAAGGTGCACGCGCATTGAAGGTGACTTGGGAAGATAACAAACACGCCATTTCTACAGAAGACATTTTCAAAACCATGCATTCAAAAACAAAAGAGGAAGGCATGCTTGATAAGGAAAATGGAAAATTTGAAACTGCTTTTGCAAAATCAAATGAACCGATTGAAGCAACTTACGAAACGCCTTTCCTCTCCCACTCTCCGATTGAACCGATGGGTTGCCTGGCAGATGTAAAAGATGGAAAGGCGGAAGTTTGGGCAACAACGCAAACACCTGGCTGGTGTAAAAGTGAAATGGCAAAAATGCTAGAAATAGAAGAAGACAACATCACCGTCAACATTCCATTTTTAGGAGGTGGATTTGGGCGAAGACTAATTCACGGACCCATTTTGCAGGCTTGTGATTTGTCTAAGCAACTCGGTAAACCAGTTCGTGTTTTGTGGACTAGAGAGGAAGATACCATGCATGGACCGTTCCGACCCGGCTCTGTCAATGCACTTCGTGGGACTTTGACGGATGATGGAAAAATTGATTCAATGGAACATAAAGTAGTGACACCATCTATAGGTCACTCTTTGTTTGGACGTGATGCTGCCACTAAAGTACCTGGTTCTGCGATGGCTCCACTACATGAGTATTACAGCATTCCGAATTATAGAAGCAAATATGTTTTCGTAGACGTAGATCCAATGCCATTGCTTTGGTGGCGGTCGGTTTATAGTTCGACCAATGTTTTTGCACATGAGAGTTTCATTGATGAGTTGGCTGTTAGCGCCACAAAGGATCCCATGGATTTTAGGCTAGACCTACTCAAAGATGACAAACGAAAACATAAATTGTTGACGACTCTACGTGAGCGATCTAAGTGGGACAAACCACTTCCTGAAGGTTGGGGAAAAGGTGTTGCCATCTCTCATTGCTTTCAAGCAACGGCGGCACATGTTGTTTATATTTCGAAGGCAGGGAATGGTGTCAAAATTGAGAAAATTCATACAGCTGTCGATTGCGGTATTGCAGTAAACGAAGATAACATAATCGCTCAAGCGGAAGGTTGTATCATCATGGGTTTAACTGCAGCTTACAAAGACGGTATGATTGTAAAAGATGGTGAAACACAAAATTCTAACTTCCACAATTATCGTATGTTGCGCATCAATGAGATTCCAGAGTTCGACATCTTTGTGATGAAAAATGAAGAGCCTCCTGTTGGAGCTGGAGAGCCTGGTTTACCACCGGTTGCACCTGCTTTGACGAATGCTATTTTTAATTTGACTGGTAATCGGATTCGGAAGCTGCCTTTTGAGTTGGATAAGGTTGG
>CALGLS010000347.1 GCA_937959375.1 uncultured Saprospiraceae bacterium | reverse complement strand
GACACTTTCCAATTTTATAAATTCGAATTGGAAGAAGAATTTTTACATGATGAATTCCAATTCAGATTTGTAAGTACAGCAGGACTAACTAGTATGAATGATACTTGGCATCTTGATTATGTCGTGCTTGATCAAACTGAGCCAGATGCTACTTTTCAAGACATGGCTTTTTCTCATTTACCCACAGATATTTTAGGTCGTTACTCAAGTATGCCTTGGTGGCAATTTGAAGACTTTGCAGAAGAAGAGATAGCTGGTTCAATTGACTATACTATTTACAATCATTTTGCAATGAATGCTCAAGCCGTTGATTCGGAAGTAACGCATATGGGAATACAAATGGGAACAACTACTGATCTAGGTGAACCATTTTCTGTACTTGAATCACCCGAGACGATAGCACCTGGTGAGCATCTTCAGCAAGAGCGAGTAATTCCATCAGGAACAAATTTGGCAAGTGATATGCTTGCAGCTTACGAAGGGACGACAGATGTGCTAGAGGTTGAACGAATGTATACTCTTGTCCCAAATATTAGTCAAGTAGGTATTGAGGATGTACTTAGAAATGATACGGTTAGATTAAGCACCGTTTTTGATAATTACTATGCCTATGATGATGGTAGTGCGGAAGCTGCTTTGCGAGCAAATATCGGTCATGAGGTGGCGCTTGGTTTTACGGCAAATGTGAATGATTCGCTACGGGCCGTGCAGTTTCATTTTCCTCGTATCGGGCCTCAAAGCCCAAATTCCTTATTTAATCTCAAAATTTATATCGGCGAATTGAGCGCAAATGCAGAGCCAGCTTACGAACGAAATTTGATTAAACCATTTTTTGTAGATCTAGTGTTGGATTCTTTGCAAGGTTTTACAACATATTTACTACGTAATAACGATGGGTCGCTGGCACCTCTGTTTATTCCAGCAGGTGATTTTTATATTGCTTGGGAACAGGCTTCTTCCAATGAATCACGTGTTCATGTTGGTTTGGATTACAATTCACCAGATGCACAGCCTTATCAGTTTTTTAATAATAATGTGGATTGGTTCTCAATTCAAACTCCAGCATCACTTATGATTCGTCCTGTTATGGATCAGTCAATGCCATTTGAAACAAAGGTAGATGAGCTGCAAGAATTAACTGACTGGATGCAGGTTTACCCAAATCCAGCCAAGAATCAACTGCATTTTGAACTAAAACAAGGTAACAACGTTGATTACAAGGTAGAGCTGATGACAGTGTCTGGGCAATTGGTACACAGCAATAGGTTGACTAACACCATTGATATCTCAGATCTTTCACAAGGAATGTACTTTGTAAAAGTGACACAATTAGAAAGCAATACAGTATTGACACAACGTTTAGTAGTTGTAAAGTAGTTTTATAACTTCAATATTTAAAATTAGCTGCTTAAAACAGCATGATCAAAAATTAAGAATTAAAATGGATATTACCGTTCAGGAATTAAAACAAAAAATCGACAACAAAGAATCATTCCTATTTTTAGATGTTCGCGAACAGCACGAATATGACGAGTTCAATCTTGGAGCTCGACTTATTCCGCTTGGCTCAGTAATGGAGTCAATCCCAGAATTAGAGTCACATAAAAATGATGAAGTCATTATTCACTGTCGCTCTGGCGCTAGAAGTGGGATGGCTCAGCAATTATTTCAACAAGCTGGCTTCACCAATGTCCGTAACGTGACTGGAGGTGTTTTGGCTTGGAAGGAAATGTAGAGGATGCAGGAAGTTGGAGGTGGGAAGTTGGATGTTTGCCAGTAAAATACGGAACCTACGTTAAAGGGCATCTTTCACTTCCCACCTCTAAGCTCCCACTTCTCCCCAAAATTCTTCCCCTTTTCCCAAACAAAATGTACATTTGTACTTCTTTTAGATAGGTACCCTCAACTCGGTTCTTACATCTACTTTTTTCGAAACGATATTTCCTACATAAGATTGAACCTCAAGGCGTAGAATTGCGTATTGAAGGTCTAGAACACGTTTGTGAATCACATACTTAAGTAGTTCACTGAATTGTTAACGTACACTGTACTATTAGATACTACCGATACTTTGTAAAAACTGAAAGACGAATAAAATATTAATCTTTAATAATTAAGAAAATGAGTTTAAAAAAGAAATTTTCAGACGCTAAGTGTAGAGTTACTTTTACACTTCCAAAAGAAGCGACAATGGGAGCTTCTGACGTAAAACTAGTTGGTGAATTCAACAAGTGGAACGTAAACAATGCGATTAAAATGAAGCCGGGTAAAACGAACTTCGAAGCGATCGTTGACCTTCCTGTTGGTCGTGATTACCAATTCCGTTACCTAATCAATGATTCCGTTTGGGAAAATGATTGGAACGCAGATAACTATGTCGCTACTCCTTTTGGTGTAGACAATTCTGTTGTTTACGTTCGGGAAACTATGGCTGGAAGAACGAGCATTGCGAAGTCAATTAAAAATGCGACAAAGACAGTTGCTAAAAAGGCAAGCACTAAGAAATCAGCTGCTGCTAAAAAAGCAACGACTCCTAAATCTAAAGTTGCAAAAACATCCTCTAAAGACAATTTGAAAAAAATTGAAGGGGTTGGACCAAAGATTGAAAAATTGATGAATGCAGCAGGCATCATGACTTGGACTGATTTGTCAAAAACAAAAGTAGCAACACTGAAGAATATTCTTGCAGAAGCAGGTCCTCGTTTTAAAATGCACAATCCAACAACTTGGGCAAAGCAGGCTAAAATGGCTGCTAAAGGTGATTGGGATGGACTAGCTAAATGGCAAGCTGAATTGAATGGAGGTAAATAAATTTGCTCCATTTTAATTTTTTCAAAGAATTTACTGGTAATAAAAGAAAGAGCCTGTCTCCTTAATTGGAGCAGGTTTTTTTGCGTCTAGCCTTCACGTTTTGATAATATTAGCTCAGTTCCTCACAGATAAATAATTTTCAATACCTCCTATTGGAATTTCATGTTTTTATAATTCGTTATAAGCCAGTCTTTTAATCTTCAGATGTGCTCTGATTTGGAATGTTTGAGCTTTGAGCAAATTAAGTATTGTAAAAATACATATCACTAATAAATAGTTAGTGTAAAGTTTACGAGTAAGCTGTTTTATTTTGTTAAAGTGTAAAAATAATGACAAAAAAGTTTCAATAATGCGAACTTTCGCTATAGATTTACGATCTAACATAAAAACTAAGAAGTACTTTAAATACTTCTAAACTAAATTTTAATTAAACATTTCCTTCCCAACATGTACTGTTTTGCTGGAAAAACAGTACAAATTTTTTGGGATTTTAAAATAGCTATTGATTTCTAAATTTTAAAACTATTGCTTTCTAAGCATGAAACTGGTATGTCCCTATCGGTAATGGGACTCCTATGTCTATCGATTACTATTAAATCATTTTATATCTAAAATCATTTTACATGAAAAAAAGTTTCACCCTATTATTCCTTACAATCTTTTGTGTAGGTTCTATGTTCGCTCAGAAAAAATCTAGAACAGGCAAGGTCACACCTTCATTTCAGAAAGTTGAAAACATGTCTATTCAACAGACAGATCAGTTATTTCAAGAAAAACTTCAAACAACAGCTCAAGACGAACTAGTCTTACTTACTACTACAGAAGATGAACTAGGTCAGGTACACCAAAAATATCAACAATATTTTGATGGCATTCCTGTTGACGGAAGAACAGTAACTGTTCACTCTAAAAATGGTCAAATCAAAAATCTTACCGGTGACTTCAAAGCATTGGAACTAGTGAGTACCACTCCAAACTTAACCAAGCCAAGCGGTTTACAAGCAGCCATGAATCATGTTGGCGCTACTAAATATGCATGGGAAGGAGATGAGTGTAGCCACAATACTTCTGATCACAAAGGACATAGCCACGATCACGATATTACAATGCCGGAAGGTGAATTGGTAATCTTTGCTCATCCTACGGACAAAGAAATGGTTCGCTTAGCTTACAAATACGATATTTATGCAAGTGAGCCTTTGTACAGAGCCTTTGTTTATGTAGATGCAAACACTGGCGAAATTTTATTTGAAAACAACCGTATCCACCACACAGATACTGGAGGAACTTGTACTACTTTGTACAACGGTACTCAAAACATTACTGTTGATTATACGGGTACACTTTACCGCCTACGTCAAACTGCTGACGGGAATGGAATTCAAACATTTGATTTGAACAATGGTACCAACTACAGCAACGCTTCCGATGTAACCAGCTCTTCTCCAAATTTTACAGCAGCTTCAACGCATACGGCTAATCAAGCACATTTTGGCGCTGAACAAACACACCAATATTTCTTGACGCAGCACAACCGAAACTCATACAATGGTAATGGTGCGATTATCAAATCTTACGTAAGTTACTCTACCAATTATGTAAATGCATTCTGGGATGGTTCTCGTATGACTTATGGTGACGGTGATGGTGTAAATTACGGACCACTCGTTTCACTAGATATTGTTGGGCACGAAATTGCACACGGTGTGACTGAATATACTGCCAACCTAGTTTATAGCTACGAATCAGGCGCATTGAACGAATCATTCTCTGATATCTTCGGTGAGTCAATCGAAAATTATGCTACTGGTACCAATGACTGGTTGATGGGTGACCAAATCGGTGCAGGTGGATCTGGTGGCGCTTTGCGCTCAATGAGCAACCCTAATCAATACAACCACCCAGATACCTATCTTGGTGATTACTGGTATTCTGGTTCAGGTGATAACGGTGGTGTTCACTATAATTCTGGTGTACAAAACAAATGGTTCTACATCCTAACAGAAGGAGAATCTGGAACAAATGATAATGGTGATTCGTATGCTGTTACTGGTATAGGAATGGATGCTGCAGGTGCGATTGCGTATCGAAATCTTTCTGTTTATTTATCTTCTTCTTCTAATTACGCTGCTGCAAGAGCAGGTGCCATCCAATCTGCAATTGATTTATATGGTGCAGGTTCTGCTGAAGAAATTGCAACGACTGATGCATGGTATGCGGTAGGTGTTGGTAACTCATATGGTCCTCCTCCTCCAGTAACATGCTATGAAGAAGATGTGGTACTTACAATTACATTTGACAACTATCCTGAAGAAACAAGTTGGACTGTTCAGAATGCTTCTGGTACAACAGTAGCTTCTGGTGGTACTTACGGCAATCAAGCTGATGGCTCTACGCTCGTTATCAATATCAATGGGCTAACTGCTGGCGATTACACCTTTACCATCAATGATAGTTATGGTGACGGTATCTGCTGTGCTTATGGGAATGGATCTTATTCACTAGATGCTGCTAGTGGCAATATAGCGAGTGGTGGTTCTTTTTCTTCTGCTGAGTCTACTTCCTTCTGTACCGAAGCTGGCCCACCAGCTTGTACGCCAGGTGATACTTGTGACGATGGTGATGTATGTACCACTGGTGATGTTTACGACTCAAACTGTAACTGTGCTGGTACTTATGCTGATAGCGATGGTGATGGAACTTGTGACGCAGAAGATATCTGTAACGGAGGTGCTGAACCGGGGACTGCTTGTAATGACGGAGATCCGTTGACTACAGGTGATGTGATTTTAGCAGACTGCAGTTGTGCAGGTACCCCACTATGTACACCAGGCGCATCTTGTAATGATGGTGACGATTGCACCGAAGGAGATGCTTACGATGCAAATTGTAACTGTGTTGGAACTTATGTCGACAGTGATGGTGACGGAACTTGTGATGCAGAAGATTTATGTGCAGGACCTGAACCAGGTGCGTCTTGTGATGATGGTGATGCTGGTACAATAGATGATATAATTCAAGGTGATTGTAGCTGTGCTGGTACACCAACTGGAGGTGGCGGTTCTGAAGTTGTATTCGGACACTACTTCGAATCTGGCTGGGACGGCTGGGTAGATGGAGGTTCAGATTGTTACCGTTCTTCGTCTTCTGCTAGGTCTTGGGAAGGAACCAGATCAATGCGTATTAGAGATAATTCAGGAACAGCTTCCTCTGGAACTTCAGCAGCTTATGATCTAAGCGGTTATTCTTCTGTTGATCTTGAGTTTTACTTCTATGCTTATAGTATGGAAAACAATGAGGATTTCTGGGTCAGATATTATGATGGTTCTTCTTGGACTACTGTAGCTACTTATGCTAGGGGAACTAGTTTTGATAATAACACTTTCTATGTAGCAACAGTTACATTAAGTGCGAATGATTACAACATGGCGTCTAACGCCAAGTTCCGCTTCCAATGTGATGCAAGTTCAAACAATGATCACATATATGTAGATGCGATTACCTTGACTGGAAATTCTGGTTCCTCACTTTTAGCTACAACAAGCGGTCAAACAATCAGACCTTTAACAGGTCCTGTTTATGACATCGAAGCTAGTGAAGGAATGGAGTCTGAAGAATTTAATACAGAGCGTTTGTCTGTTTACCCTAACCCAGCTAATTCAGAATTAAATATTCAATTGGTAGAAGGTACTAGTGTAATCAGAGTTTACTCCATCACTGGTAGCCTATTGTTAGAGCAAACTCCAACAGCTACTCGTGAAAGAATTGATGTTTCAAACCTACAGCCTGGAACTTACTTTATTGCTGTTGAAGCAAATGGAGAGCTTATGTATGAAAAATTTGTAAAACTCTAAATAAGTGTCATGATAATTTATGGAAGTTGTTTTAGGCAATTCCATAAGTGATACACTTATTTAAGGTTTAGATAGAAGTTTTAGTCAACTTCAAATCAATTTTTATTGAATCAACTGCCTCAGAATTTAGCGAAAGCTAGGTTCTGGGGTATTTTTTTCAATTAAGCTTTTCACTTCCTACCTCCAATATTTCACTCTACCCCTCGTATATTCTAAAATTCCCATATATTAATTACCTTTAAGCCATGCAGCAAACACAAACAGTCATACCATATAGTCGTTTCACTGATTTTGATATTGAACTTTTCAAAAGCGGGAAGCATTTTCGTTTATACGAAAAACTTGGAAGCCACACCATGGAGGTCAAGGGAGTGGCTGGAACTTATTTTGCCGTATGGGCACCTACTGCTAAATCTGTTTCCCTTTCGGGAAATTTTAATGGCTGGAATAGAGAAAGTCATCCGCTTAATCCACGATGGGACGGCTCTGGAATATGGGAAGGATTTGTGGCAAATATTGGTCACGGTGAAGTGTATAAATATCGAGTCATTGCAGCGAACGGCCATGAATTAGATAAAGGTGACCCTTTTGCACGATACTGGGAGCATCCACCAGCAACAGCATCCATCGTTTGGAATCCTGATTATGAATGGAAAGATAAAGCTTGGTTGGATCGCCGTAAAAAGTTAGCAGGGGAGGAGCAACCATTTTCCGTTTACGAAGTACATCTTGCCTCTTGGAAAAGAAAAACGGATGATGGTAATCGTTCCCTCTCATATGTTGAAATGGCAGATGAATTGGTGGGTTATGTAAGCGATATGGGCTTCACGCATATCGAGTTAATGCCAGTGATGGAACATCCTTATGATCCGTCTTGGGGATATCAAATTACAGGCTATTTTGCGCCGACGACTCGTTTCGGTCCTCCAGAAGAATTTAAGTATTTGGTAGATGCCTTTCATCAGGCAGGTATCGGTGTTTTGTTAGATTGGGTACCTTCGCATTTTCCGGCAGACATGCATGGGCTAGCGCTTTTTGATGGAACTTATCTTTACGATCACGCTGATCCACGTAAAGGTTTTCATCCAGATTGGAAAAGCTGTATTTTTAACTATGGTAGAAATGAAGTTCGTTCCTTTTTGATTTCAAATGCTATTTTTTGGCTTGACCAATATCACATAGATGGATTGAGAGTAGACGCAGTAGCTTCTATGCTGTACCTTGATTATTCGAGAAAAGATGGAGAGTGGATTCCAAATATAAATGGTGGTAACGAAAACCTTGAGGCGATTTCTTTCCTAAAAGAATTCAACGAAACAGTTTATAAAGAATTTCCAGATACGGTAACCATCGCTGAAGAATCAACCGCTTGGTATGGTGTTTCTCGACCTACTTTTGTAGGAGGTTTAGGCTTCGGCCAAAAATGGATGATGGGTTGGATGCACGATAATTTAGAGTATTTCAAAAAGGATCCGATTCATCGAAATCATCATCAGGATAGCATCACCTTTAGTTTGGTTTATGCTTTTACAGAAAACTTTATGTTACCACTCTCGCATGACGAAGTGGTGCACGGAAAGGGTTCTTTGTTATCGCGCATGCCAGGTGACGAATGGCAACGTTTTGCCAACCTCCGTTTACTCTTCGGTTTTATGTACATGCATCCCGGCACGCAATTGATGTTCATGGGTTGCGAATTTGGACAAACCGGTGAATGGAATTTCAAAGAGCAACTTGACTGGTGGTTACTCCAACATGACTTTCACGAAAACACGCGCCAATGGGTCAAGCGCCTCAATAACTATTACAAAGATCAACCTGCACTTTATCAAAATGCGTTTAGTGGCGAAGGTTTTCAGTGGATTGATTACAACGATAAAGAAAAATCCATTATCGTTTTTCTCCGAAAAGGAAAAGATCAAACTAAACCAATATTGGTCGTTTGTAACTTCACACCTATCGTACATGAAGATTATAAAATCGGTGTTCCTTTAGCTGGTAAATGGAAAGAAGTACTCAATAGTGATGATGCAAGGTTCAGTGGTAGTGGGGTAGCTAACCAGATGCTTAAAACAAAGTCAGATCCTTGGCATGGACAAAAGCAATCTGTTCGTCTTCGCGTAGCTCCTTTGTCGCTTATGGTTTTTGAACCTGCTTAGTTTTTTTAAATGGGATGTAGATCACTTACCTGAGTAAATTAAAATGAATATTCCACTATCGCATTTGAACTAACTCTAGACGTTTACTAAACTTTTAAAAGTTTAGTAAACGTTTGCCATAAGCAATTTCTCGGAGCTAAATGATTTTGTTTGGTCATATTCTTTTAGAAAGATTTGAAGGATGTAAGGTTTGAAGGACACGTAATATGCGAAATTTAGCTGAGCGAAACAGGCACACGATCAAGGGAACCTTTAAACAACTTCAATACGTTACACAAACTATTATCAATAAGATTACGCAAAAAAAACGCTTGATTTCGGTATTACCAAAATCAAGCATTTTTATGTCGAAAGAAAAAAGATTTGCTCCTATTTTCCCATCCTCGTTAAAGAGTCAGGCAATTTAGTAAACCGCCACCTTCTTCGTCAACAAGTGACCATCCAACTCCATCTCTACGATGTAAAGACCAGCCGGTAAGCGAGAAGTATCAAATGACAAAGTACCATTTACATTTTTACGCGTTTCAATCACCTGGCCTCGTACGTTGTAAATTTTAGCATTAGCAATTCCACCAAATGGTTGCGCCAATTTCACAAATAAGATGTCTTGAGCAGGATTTGGATAAACAACAAGTTCGTTGTCAATCACTACCTCATTCGTGCTAACTACCGCATCTTCGTCAATCACAATGTCGAAGGTCGTCATTGAAATCCATCCGCCTTCTCCATCACTTACAGTAAATACAAAACTATCAGCAAGTTCTGGTCCACCGCCATGAACGTAAGTTAGGTTGTAGGCATTAATCGTACTCTGGCGGAAGACACCACCTTGAGGTACAGGCGCTCCTTGGTAATATAAATCACCATACAAAGGAGGTGTTACAATGGTGTACTCCAAATCTTCTGGAGCGCTATTATCATCTTCGCAAAGCAATAAGTCATTAACAATAGTATTGGTCATCCCTGGAGGAACAGCCAATTGATTGTTGTTGATTAAAGTAGGACCTATAGGAGTTCCAGTAGCACAAAGTTCAATACCCCATTGCTCGAGTGCACCTCCGTTTCCATCATCACTTAAAACACGAACTTCCATCGTCCAAATACCTGTAGCGTCTTCCCCATTAAACACAGATAAACCATCTACTCCAGCTGGTAGGTAGGGTTCCGCTCCAACAGGAGGACAAGGAATATTTATTGGTGCTGCATCATCTAATATTACATCAAATGACTGTGTATTAGAACCAGGGCAAAGGTTGGTAAACAATAACAGTTGAGTTCCCTCTGGACTAATTAGTATCGTACGAATATGTTTAACAAGATCGTGCGTTCCTTTTAGTCTTGAAACATTCAAATCACCAATCGTTCCTCCTTCAGGAACATTGATTACAGAAGTTATTATTGGAGTTCCATTACTTGTGATATTTACAGTATTTGTATTTTCGTATTCTTTACAAACCAAAACTTCAGTATGGAAGGCAGAGATTGCAGTGTATGGACCTGGACCACAGATATTCACCGGTCGTACTCTCCAGAAATAAGGTGTACTTTTTTGAAGTAAGACTTCTAAAAGATATTCACCAGTAAGAACAAATAGATTTTCATCAACAATACTTGAAGGACTAAACGATGGGTTAGTCGCTACTTGTACTTCATAATGTTGTGCATTAGGGCTTAGGTCCCAAGTCAAGGTCGGTAGCTCCGGTAAACCTTCTTGACCATTGTCAGGGCCTGTTAGTTGTATTGTTGAAAAATCATTTGAAACGACATCGAGATTAAAGGAACGAACTAAAGTATCCGCATTCGGAGCAGTACCTATTACAGCTATTTCAAAACTTTCTTGTACTGCAACTGTTACGCCACTCATATCAATGGTCAATGTTTGATCACCATCTGCTGGCATTGTTGGGTTATTACTAAAGTTAGCAATAGCTCCTGCTGGTAAGCCAGTCAACTCAAAAGTTAGAGGCTCGTTGAAATTAACCAATGATAAAATGGGTAAAGTTATTTCAGCAGAATTTGGCAAACATACTTGTTGTAGATAAGGCCCTGCATCAAAGGAATAACCTGCCTCTGTAGCTGGTACTATTTCAAAGTCGAAATTAGAAATATCAAAAAAGATATTATCAGCAGCTTCTATTTTTATTCG
>CALGLS010000346.1 GCA_937959375.1 uncultured Saprospiraceae bacterium | reverse complement strand
GGCCGGTTGCCCAACTGTTGCAATTCCACTGACGACAGAACAACCTCCTGCATCTGTAACAGTACACGTATAGTCACCCGCTGCTAGATTACAGATTTCTTGAGTCATTCCTCCGTTGCTCCATAAATAGCTGTAAGGTTGATTCCCTCCCATTACATTAATTTCTACACAACCAGTCGATTCCTCAAAGCAACTCAAATCAATTATATCAAAATCTTCAACTACTAGTGCTGTTGCTGGTTCTGTGATTTCGAAAGGAGGCGTTGTAAGTACACAACCGTCTGCATCTGTAATGACGCAGGCATAGGTATTCGCTGGAAGCCCAGCAATGTCTTGAGTCATTGCTCCATTACTCCATTGATAAGTGAGGGGAGTTGCAGATCCTGACACCTCTAGATCAATTGATCCATCGCTACCATTAAAACAAGAGACATTAACTGTTGATGATCCTGTCAATTCCAAATCAGAATTTTCTAAAATAACTTCTAGACCAGGAGTCGTGAATGTACAACCATCCGTGTCGGTTACTTCACAACTATATAAACCTGCCACTAAATTATTGACATCTTCAGTCATCGCTCCATTACTCCACAAATAGGTGTAAGAAGAACTACCTCCATCTATTGTTATGTCAATACTCCCTCCTTGCGCACAGGTTGCATTTACAATGTTAGTATTCATTAAAACTATGGCAGATGGCTCACCTACCGTAATGTCTCCAGTTGATACCGTACAACCATTACTATCTGTAACTTCACAGGTATAGACACCTGCAGCTAGATCACATGGATCTTCTACCGTCATGTTTCCAGGCATCCAAAGAAAAGCATACGGAGGTGTTCCTCCACAAGGAGTTATATCAATACAGCCGTCGCTGTCTCCATTACAACTGGCATCTGTTGCAGAAATAGTACAAAGATTAAGTGCTGTTGGCTCTCCAACGGTAATAGCAGAAGTAACTGCAGTACAATCACCTGCATCTGTAACGGTGCAAGTATAAGTTCCTGCGGAAACACCACAGAGTTCTTGGCCTGAACCACCATTACTCCAAGCGTAGGTAAAAGGCGCTGTGCCTCCTGTAGGATTGATCGTGATACAACCATCGCTTCCTCCATTGCAACTGACATCAACTACTGAAGAGGAAGAAACATCCAAGTCTACAAAAGTAACAGAACCATCTTCTGTTGGTGGAACAAACTCTTCATTAAGCGTAGAAGCTAAGATCGGGATAGGCATGTTTGAAAACTCGACATCTGCCGAACTTACTCCCCCTCCTCCGCAAGGAGCAGTGAAGTAGATGCTATAAATAACGGTTCCGTCGTCCACATCATAACCGACCACATTAAGATCGGCCCATAAGGTAATCAGGAATCCTTCATTAACGCCCACGTAACCAAAACTGTTTTCGTCAAGTTCAGGCATATTAAAGTTACCAACTCCGAGATAGGTCAATTCAGAGGTATCCCATCTAGTGGTATATTGGAAACTATATGTATTACTAAAGTTATCAAGCGTAACATCAACTCTTATTGAGTCGCCTCCTCCACTCTCATTGTTAGACATTTGAAATTGAAGGTCTTGCGCTTGAACATAACCAAAAGGTGTAGCTACAAGAAATAATAAGAAAAGCTTAGATAGGGTAAGTATCCTATTCATCTGTTTAGGGTTTATTGTATATAAGTAAGTGTTCAGATTAATCAAGAGATCAGTGTTGTCTTGATCAGTTACTTAAGTAATGAAAAAATATATTGGTGAAAGTACGGAGTAGCAGATTTGCGAAAACTAAGATAAGAAACAAAACAGAGAGTTAACTCAAAAAAGAAAGTTAAAATTGATAAAACGCAAGGTGCTTAACTAAGAAGTGGTCTTAAAATGCTTGTTGAGTTTAAAAAAATGAATATGTCAATTCAGTTTAGACTTTTTTTTTATAGACCATCAATAGGTTTAAAACGGCTTCTTTCTTAAATTACAAAAGGAGCGCATCTTGAGATACGCTCCTTTTTGTGGGCGATGAGAGACTCGAACTCCCGACCCCCTCGGTGTAAACGAGGTGCTCTGAACCAACTGAGCTAATCGCCCTTTTCTACCCTATTTCCATAAGGCGACTGCAAAGATAGGTTTCCTTTAAAGAGAACACAAGTATTTTTGGAAAAAATTTAAAAATATCTTGACATCGGCTTACGTTAGTATTTACAATAAGATGTTGTTGAACAACTTCCAAGTGATTTTCCTTAAAAATCCCCCTGTACCTAGTCTTTTGTTGTCGCAAAGCTTCAAATAAATTATCTTTACGATTAATATATATCATGCCCACAACACCCATGCTTCAAAACGCACCTCATCAGACCGAAACCAAGGTCTCTACTTCTAAAAAATGGACCAAAAGGCTACTTTTCGGCTTTTTTGGTGCTATAGCGCTAATGCTAGTCATCGCTATAGTCATTGCTGCTTTTTTTGAGAAACAAGTCGGTGAACTGCTCATCAAAGAAATCAACAAAGGCATTAAATCAGAACTTACTGTTGAAGATTACGATCTTTCCCTACTTTCCGGATTTCCCAATGCCTCTGCCAACCTACAAAACGTAGTGCTCAAAGACAATATGGATGGCACTCTTCTGGAAGCGAACAAGCTCTCATTTGAATTTGGGTTATTTAGTTTGTTTGGTTCCAACATAAAAGTACATACCATTTCTGTAGAAGATGGTGCTCTTTTTATAAAAATAAATAGAAAAGGGTTTCCCAATTACGACATCATTAAAAGCAGTAAATCTGATACAACTGATGAGGATGGGGAGAAAGAAGGAGTTGCTATTTCAATAGAAGAAGCCATGCTTGAAAACGTGGAGGTTATTTATATTGACAAACGAGTAAAGCAAACGGTAAAACTACAAGTAAGAGAAGCAGTTGCAAGTGGCAAGTTCTCAAGTTCACACTTTGCCTTAAATAGCTTTGCAACCATGAAGTCGAACTTTGTCGAGATAAAAGGACAGCGCTCCATGATCGGCAAAGACATGATGTACGATGCCAAAATTGATGTGGATATGGATAAGGGAATCTACACTTTTGAAGATGTTGATTTTGGTGTGGAGTCCAATGTTTTTAAAATCAATGGGCAAGTCGCTACTAAGAAAAAAGATACTGACTTTGATCTGATTGTCACTAGTGAAGAGTGCAGTTTGCAAACTATGCTAAGTTTGTTGCCCGATCAATATCTTGAGTATTTTAGTGATTTCAAAAGCAAGGGTACCTTCCTATTTGATGCAAAAATAAAAGGACGACTCAACGATAAACAAGTGCCCGGAATTAATGCAAAATTTGGTTTAACCAACGGAAAAATCAGTAGCCCAAAACTGGGACACGAGTTGAAAGACGTAACTTTTACTGCACGGTTTCAAAATGGTAAGGATCAAAAAGCCAGTTCTAGTATTTTTGAAATTAAAGACTTCAAAGGTTACTTCAACAGAGAGCTTGTACAATCAAGTCTTCGCATTGTCAACTTAGATAGCCCGATTATTACCTTCGGTATCGATGGTGTACTTCCTTTAAACTCTGTTTATGGTTTGCTCGACAACCCAAACATAAAAAAAGGAGCTGGAGAACTGGAGATTAAAAACCTAAAAATCAAAGGCCGTTATAAAGACATGATCACTCCTGGTCGTATTGGTAAAGTAAAAGCAAATGGAGTTATTGAATTTGATGATGCTTCCCTGTCAATCAATAAAGAAACAATCATTGTAGACCGAGGATCACTTGTTATAAAAGACAACAGTTTAAAAGTTAACAAGGTTAAAATAGAAGGAGCTGGTAGTGAGATTTACCTCAATGGAAAATTTCTCGATTTTCTTCCGGTTCTTTTTGCCGATGAGAAGAACTCTAAAGATGCGGAACTAAAATTTAAAGCAAGCCTTGACGCACCTCATCTTGACATTGATCGGTTGATTAGAATGACTGAAAGCCAAGAAGAATTAACAAAAGTCAAAAAAGGATTAATCGACGTTGATTCCATCTACAAAGCACATACCCTTAACCGAGAGCGCATCACTAAATTTCTAAAAGGAACCTTTCAAGCTAAAATTGACGAGTTCAATTACAACTACATCAAAGGAAGTGACTTTAGTGGTAACTTGACTTTCGACAACAATGAATTAATTGTAAAAGGACGCACCACTGCTATGGACGGAGCTTTTGGAATTGATGGAAAAATGTTCTTCGAAGACAAACCATATCTGCAAGCTCGACTTGATGTTGATGACATTAATGTTCGCACCTTTTTTCAACAAACGGAAAACATGGGTCTGGATGTTTTGCAATATAAAAATATAAAAGGAAGGCTTACTTCCAAGTTGGCAATTAATGCTTTCTGGGACAAGGATGGAAGTTTTCTTCAAAAGAAACTAAAAGTCCTCGGTGATGTCAATATTAAAAATGGTGAGTTAATCAATCTTGAAATGTTTTACGCTTTTGCGGAATACATTAAGCTGAGTGATTTAAAACACATCAAGTTCACCAACCTTCACAATTACTTTGAAGTCAAAAAAGGAAAGCTTTACATTCCTGAAATGTTTATTCAAAGTAATGCGCTTAACTTGACTATTAGTGGGGTTCATTCTTTTGAAAACAAAATCAACTACAACATAAAGGTCAATGCAGGACAGGTTATTGGTAATTTATTCAAACGACATGACAGCACGCGCAGACCGATAAAAGCGAAGAAAAAAGGTTGGTTCAACCTATACTATCGTGTGTATGGAACGGTAGATAAGTACACCACAAAACGTGATAAAAACAGAGTAAAAAAGAATCTAGAAACTAGTGCTCGTCACCGAAAAGAAATTCAATACAAACTAAAAAGAGAATTTGGTTCTATCACCAAACGAACGGTTCCTAAAGATTTAGAAGATGAGAACGAAGACGTAAAAGATCCTGTAAATAGTTCTTCTTCTAATGATGACGAAGAGGAATTCATGGAAGGGTTTGAGGACGAGGGCAATGAAGAATTGGATGAGGTGGCACCAGAAAAAGAACCAAAGAAGACAGACAAAGACAAGACTCTTCCTGCAGAAATAATTGAAGAGGAAGATGAGGATGAGGAGGAATATATTGACTGGGAGGAAGATGGGAGGTGAACGGGATTAGAATTAGAACGGGAATTAGAATTAGAATGGCCCTTTAACGTAAACTGAATGGGAATGTGAATGGAAATTGGAATGGGAATGCCTGCTAACGTAATTCTACAGTCGAGGGAAAACTGACACTGTAACTTTGACTTTAACTCGACTTAAATGAGTAACAAGAAAATCTACTTCGCTTCTGACTTCCACCTTGGATCAGACGCAAAATATACTAGCAAAGAACGTGAGCGCCAAATTGTGCGCTGGCTTGAGGAGATCAAAACAGATGCAGAGGCCATCTACTTGGTTGGTGATGTTTTTGACTTTTGGTTTGAATATGGTTCGGTTGTCCCAAAAGGATATGTACGCCTTTTTGGAAAACTAACGGAGCTTCGAGATAGTGGCATTCCGATTTTCTTTTTTATTGGCAACCACGATATGTGGATGTTCAAATATTTTGAGGAAGAGATGGGTATTCCGATCTATCGAAAACCAATTATTGAGGAACTAAAAGGTAAAACTTTTTTCATTGGGCATGGAGATGGGCTGGGACCAGGCGATCATGGTTATAAATTTCTCAAAAAAATATTCTCTAATCGTTTATGCCAATGGTTGTTTGCTCGACTGCATCCTAACTTTGCAATTGGTTTGGCTTCTTTTTGGTCCAATAGAAGTAGAGACTCTAATCCTGCAGAAGAAGAATTCCTAGGGGAAGATAAAGAATGGCTGTTACAATATGCGAATCGAAAACTAGACACGGTAGCTGCTGATTTCTTTGTCTTTGGGCACCGGCATTTACCGATTGATTATACTTTGAAGAATGGAACGAGTCGTTATATCAACCTTGGGGAATGGATGAATTATAATTCGTATGCTGTTTTTGATGGTGAGAAAATGGAAGTTCGGTTTTTTGAGAATGCGGAGGGGAAGTGTTTTATTCGTTGATTGGTGTTGGATTTGTTTTGTTTGCCTGCTATCGCATTTTTTAAACACTTAGGACACTAAGGGCACTAAGCCTTCTATCGTGATCCTTGGTTTTGATAATCTTAGATTTCAACTCCCTACATAAAGCAATTCGACACACGCCTTTTTCTCGCACTTCAATCGTAACTTAATCCTTGTCAAATGTATAAAACAATCATCATTTCATTTTATCTTATACTTGCCATCGGCTGTAAGACTCCACAAGTTACAAGTCCAAAGATAGTGGTTGAAACGCCTCCTTCAAGTGAACAAATTGACACAGAAAGTTTTGCAAGGCCTTACTTCGAATTAGAGACAAAGGCCCGATTTATTACTAGCGACAAGTTGCAACAATGCTATGTTGTGACTTCTAAAAATGAGTTAATCAAATACAATTCGGAAGGTACTGTACTTTTTAAATTCAACAACAATAGGATGGGTGACCTTGAGTGGGTCGATGCTACTGACCCTTTTAACCTTTTACTTTTCTACCCTGAATACCTCACCGTGATTACGCTTGACCGAACACTCAGCGCAACTGGAGAATATCCTTTATACGATTTAAACCTTGTTGAAATTAACGCGATTGCCATGTCAAATGACAACAACTTGTGGCTGTTTGATCAAACCTCTTCCCAGATTACTAAAGTGAATCGACAAGGAAAAGTTTTGAGCGAAAGCGGCAATCAAAATCTTCTATTGGGTAGTAAACTGCAACCTAATTTTATGGCGGAAAATAACAATCTCCTTTATGTAAATGATCCTGAAAAAGGTATTCTTGTTTTTGATAATTTTGCTACTTACATCAAAACGATTCCGATCAAAGGACTACAGCGATTTCAAATATTGACTTTGCCTTCGGGGCAACATTTGATTTTTGAGGAAACAGATAAGATTTATGCTTTTCATTTGAAGTCTTTGTTGACAGAGGAGGTAAAATTGCCTTGCCCTTTTGTTAGTGGGGATCAAATTAGGGTGCAGAAGGATGTTTTGTTTTTGTTGAAATCTGGA
>CALGLS010000345.1 GCA_937959375.1 uncultured Saprospiraceae bacterium | reverse complement strand
ACCGTTAATTGAATTTGGCATTCGGAACAGGGTCTAAATGTAAAATGCCCGTCTGGCCAGCCGGACAGGTAAAACCGCAAAAGTCCAAATGTAAAAGTTACCCACGAATGACATGCTACTCCAGAAAGGCGCGATTTTCGGATACTTTTACATTTTGACTCCCGCCTGGCGGCCCGACAGGTTTATCATTTTGCGGTTTTACATCCAGCCTGGCGGCTCGACAGGTTTAAAAAATTTCCTAAAAGCGATGCAGCTAAATATTCAGAGAACTGACTTAGCGGTCAACCTGTTCGGACTTCCGTCTCTAATCATCTTATCCCCCTCCCTCCAACATCTTAATAACAGCAGCCTTTTTCCGAACAGAAACCGGCACCTTCGTTCCATCACTCATCAAGATATAGCCACCATCAATTTTTACAAACTCCTTGATCTGTGAAGCATTGATTAAATGTGATTGATGTACGCGCATGAATTGATGCTCCGCTAATAACTTATCAAAGTCTTTTAGTGTTTTGGTCACCAACAACTTTTGGTTATCCGCAAAAAAGAATTGTGTATAATTCCCCATCGATTCACAACGAATGATGTCCTCTATTTTTGTGATGTGGATTTTCTCCATAGTGTGAAGTGCGATGCGACCGGGTAGTTGCCCCGCCTTCATCGTATCAGAAAGCATGCTCAAACTTTCGGCTTGACCGGCATTGTCTTCTTTCAACTTTTTGACTGCTTCCATTAACTCATCTGGATCAACTGGCTTCATCAAATAATCGACAGCTGAGTATCGAAACGCTTTAATTGCGAATGCATCAGAGGCCGTCGTAAAGATCACCTTGAAGTTGATGTTTGGTACAATTTCTAACAGGTCAAAACCCGAACCATCCTGCATTTGTATATCCAGAAAAACGACCTCAGGTTGTACTTCCTTCAACAATTTGGCACCACTCACTACCCCATTCGCTTCTCCTATCAATTCAATTTCTGGACAGTAGTCTTTGAGGTCTACCTTGAGGGTATCAATCGCTTGTTGAACGTCGTCTATTATTACTGCTTTGATCATTTTGTAAAGGTAAGGAAAAGAGTTTGAAGTGGAAAGGGAGCTATTAATTTTACTTGAGAATTAGATTGAGCATCTACAATCGAGATTAGGGGTGAGATAAACGGGTCCGGTGCGCTGCACCTCAATAAAAGTTACGGTTATTAAGCTTACAAACTGAATCGGTGCGCTGCACCTTTGAGCTACCATTTCAAAAGCACTCACGTTAGAAGGAAAACTACCACCACAGCTGTAACTTTGACTCCATTGCCATAAACCAGGTGCAGCGCACCGGCTCAGATTGTAATCATAAAAATAGAATTGTTAGTTGAGGTGCAGCGCACCGACACCGTACGTTCGCGTTTGAGAAAGATTAGAAAAGAGTAATTTTCGCAGATTCCGGTGCGCTGCACCTAATGAATTAGAGGTATTATATTCCCAGAACTCAGCCAACAAAATCACTCCCGCATAATCAATCGCAACACAACCTTAGTTCCCGTAAGCGAAGCATCTTCCTTGCTCAAATCAATGATTTCTAAACTACGGTTCTTAATTCCTGCATTTAAAATATCAAGGCGCTCTTGGGTCACTTCTAGTGCGGCAGATTTATGTCCATGTTCTTGCTGACTTTTTCGCTCCTTGGCTTTTTCAATACCGGGGCCATTGTCCGTTACGATACATTCTAAGGTTCCGTATTTTTGAAGAAATGCCAACTTAATTTTTCCACCTTCCGCGACTTGACCAACACCGTGAATAATCGCATTTTCTACAAACGGTTGTAGCAACATTGGAGGAATCATAATTTCATCGACATCTAACCTTGGGTCGATTTCGATTTCAAAATCAAAGGCATTTCCACGGCTAAATTGTTCGACGCTGAGGTAGTTTTGTAGCGTTTCTATTTCTTGTTCTAAAGTGATTTTAGTTTCGCGAGAATTTTCCAATATGGCGCGCATTAGTTTTGAAAATTTTGCTAAAAAGTAGCGCGCTGTTTTTTCATCTTTCTTTGTAATCAGGCTTTGAATCGAGTTCAAAACATTGAAAATAAAATGTGGATTCATCTGCAACTGCAAGGCTTTTTGCTCCAACTGAAGCATGCTTTTTTCCATTTCCAGACGCTCTGTTTTAATGGCTGATTCTTTGCGAATTCGATTAACTCTTAGACGAATAAAAAGTCCAATCAAAGCCATTCCCAATATCGCTCCAGCCAATTTAAACCACCAGCGCTGCCAAATCGGTGGCTCTATTGAAAACTGCACACTGTCCACGGGACCATCAAAAACGCCATCTGCATTTCCTGCCATAACGGAAAAGGTATAATCACCCGGAGATAGATTGGAGTAATCCACCCCGCTTCGCTTAAATGGGCCGATCCAGTCTTTATCCCAACCATCCATCTTCCACTTGAAAAAGGTTTGATCTGGCTTCGCTTGGTTGATACCTTTGAATTCAAAACTCCATTGATTATCGGTGTAAGGAACGACTAGGTTTTCTTTTATTCCGCCCCAATCCGCAGCCCAGTCAGCATAAGCACTTTTTCCTAAAGGATCATAACCAATGCGCACTTCACTAATGTAGACTTTAGATGGAATTAGGTTTTTACCTAGAGCACCCGGCAGGTGCATGGTCAGTCCATTTACCGTTCCAAACCATAGCCTTCCCGAACGATCTTTTAACACTGAATTCTTACACGTTTCTACTCCAACAAAACCTTCTGATTTGCCGTAGTGTTTTATTTTTAATTTATTTCGAGATGCATCTAATTTGATACGATCAATTCCCTTACCACAACCCGCCCATAAATCATCAGACTCATCTAAAATTAATAAATACACGTTGTTAGAATTCAATCCATCTTTTTCATTAATCCCCTTTACGTCAATACTTTTTCCCACCATTTGTAATCGACAAATACCTGCATTGGCAGTAGCCAACCAAAAGTAACCATCCTTATCTTCTACAATCGAACGGATGTCATTATCTGGCAATCCGTTACTTCGATCAAAAACATGGATGATGCTATCGTTTTCAATAACACCTAATCCCATATTCCGAGTAGCAAACCACAAACGGCCAGCGCTATCTTCATAAAGTGCTTCAATATATGCTCCAAGCAATTGACCTTCAAAACGCTTAAAAGAATAATTGCTTACGACAATTGATTCCTCATAAATCGTATCTGAAATAATTAACGGCAAGGTATCATTCTCCATACTTTTTTCTCGAGTCACTATGGTATCCCTTATCGATATCTTGTGAATTCCCGCACCAGCAGTTGCCACCCAGATATTTCTATTTCTATCTTGCAAAATATCTTTGACAAAGGAAGCTCCCAGGCCATCAATTTCGTGAAATGAGTTAAACCCTTTTCCATCGTACAAGCTGAGTCCTTTCCCTTCTGTTCCAATCCAAACTCGATTTGCATCGTCAACAAAGAGCGCCTTGCAACGTACATCCATGAAACCAAAGTTTCGGTTGTACCGAACAATCTCGCCATCCTTTATTTGCGCAATTCCTTTGCTCGATGCTGATACCCAAAGATGACCAAGTGTGTCTTCAGAAATCGCGTAGACATAATCATCGTTTGAACTATTATTGATTGAAATGTGCTCAAATTGTCGTCCGTAATATTTGCTAACGCCCCCTACCGTTCCAATCCAAATATTTCCCCAAGCATCCTCTGCTATGGTGCGTACATCATTTCGTACTAAACCATCGGATTGTGAAAAATGGGTAAAGGTTGAATCCGACGGATCGTAAATACTAATTCCACGATCTTGGGTTCCAATCCACATTTTATCAGATCGATCTTTGAAAAGAACTTGTACATGTTGTCCCTTAATTCCATCTACGACAGTTAGTCTCCTGACTTCGTTTTTTTCTATGATATAAATTCCACCACTAAAGGTCGCAGCCCAAATAGCTCCATCTTTGGTCTGACTAACGCAACGAAAATCTTTGTGATTGATTCCTTGGCTTTCGCCAAAAGCGATTGGCTTTCCATCAATGATTTGATATAAACCACGAGATGTACTTACCCAAACACTTTCATCTTTAGCTTTAAACAAATGATAAATATGTGATTTTGGAATACCGGAAACTAGACGCAACTCTTCTCCTTCCAATTCAAACAATCCTTTGTGGGTTCCTACCAAAAGTTGCTGAGGTTTCTTTTCCAGAATACTGCTTACCCAAAAATCATTTTGTCCTTCAGGTTTGTAATTTTTAAAAGCAAGACCATTGTAGCTAACCAAACCATTTTGAGTACCTATCCAAATGCGCTGATCACTGTCCTCATAAAGTGCATGAATAAAACCATTTTCTAACCCCTCTCTGCTCCGAAAATTTTCAAAAGATCGGCCATCAAAACGGTCGATGCCGCCGCCCTGTGTTCCCATCCAAATATAGCCTCGGCTATCCTCAATAATCGTGTATATTTCGCTTTGTGCCAAACCACCTTCCCCAGCTGAATATGTATCAAACTGATACTGCTGCGCATGGATTTTAACCCAAAAAACAATACAAATAAAAATATATTTAATTCTCACGTTCAGTTTTTAAACAACTTCATTATCAATATTCAAAAAATTCATTTTTTATTACTTACGCAACAAAGAGAGAGAAGTGACTTTGAATAGCGACTTAAATTAAAAATTTGATATAATTAACCAACAGCCTTTAAGCTAATATTTTTTTACAACAAATCAGAGACTAGAAACGGCGCATTAGTTAGAAACCTATTTTTTATGTTTTTCTTAATTCTAATAAGTAAGTGCTTGGACTAAATTGCAATACACCATATGTACTTCCCGTTTCTTCTAGAGGTTTGCAATCAGTATTTAACACCCCAAGGGAGCGCTTACTCGAGAGGGGGATCCCTCTATTCCCCACCCTCTGGGAAGACGTGGTCCTCAAGACAGACTCTAACGCTTGATGTATTCGTTAATTTTTGCTATTTTTGAAGTACCTAATCATAGGTTAGTACGCCTCCACACACACAGACCTCCCAAACTACTTAGCAAAACAATCATTTCAAAAATGAGAACAAATTTTATTTTAGGCCTGTTTTTCCTGTGTTTCTTCTTTTCCATCACAGCTCTTAATGGACAAGAATACCTAGACATCAATACCAAACATCGTTGTATTTTTCATGGAAATGAAATGGATGAAGAGTTATACTCCTTTGATTCCGAAATAGACGTAATGGACAAACTCGTCGAACGAATATTGCAATATGGTGGCGATTTAAAACAAAACTTTGTCATTCGACAAACCAACGTAACCAACGTAGCTGCAATCGTTGATGGAGACAAACGATACTTACTCTGGAGTCAAGAT
>CALGLS010000344.1 GCA_937959375.1 uncultured Saprospiraceae bacterium | reverse complement strand
AATTCGTTACTCTCCAACACCTTATCCTTGACCTTACAATCGTGTTTGGTTTGCAAAGGTTGTTTCATCCCAATTGGTGCAGGTGGAGGAACAACCGTATCTTTTGTATCAGGATCAGTCGCCACTGAAGTCGTTGTATCTTCTGATTTTGGATTAACAAGTGGTTTGTCAGCAGGTGCTGTATCATCACAAGCAAAACAAAACAAACAAAGCAACACAAAAAACAATCGAGAATAGGTATTCATTATTATTGGTATTAATCTACAATGAAATTAGTTATTTTTTTATGGTTCTTTGGCATATCAGAAGCTCAATGATTTTTTTTATTGAGAGCGATGGGCTTGGGTTCGTTGCATGCTTTGCTTTTTTTGACAACTTGCTTGGCTTAGCGCCCCACCGTATATACATATCTTTTGCGTTAAGCATTAAAAAATAACTTTGAAGGCAGAAGCAAAGATAAGGAGTAATAAAACAATGTTCTCCTACACACGGGAACATGCTTATCTATTACTATCAACTAAACAAATGCGGGTGTCGCAGCTAAAGGCGCTTACTTTGCCGTTTGTTCCCAGTTTTATAAACGTGTCGCACCTGTTTAAACAACTCTCACTTTCAAATAAGGCTTTACCGCAACCTCATTTCAAATTTCGCTTACGCAAGCGAGCACGCTTTACCTTAGGCTTAATAAAAGCAGTTTGTTCCGAAGCTACATAAACCGTTTTGTTATTCAAAAAATCAATCGACTCCCACTGCGTTGCGATCAGGAAAGAGGGTGTTCTCCGCTTTGTAAGCTTACCACTCAAAAAATTATCTTCCTCGAAATTCCGAAGGATATAAATCGTAGAACTAAAATTTGGTAAAAAGCCCAAAATCTTTTTAAAATTATAAGTCAACAAAGCCACTGATGCGCCATCTGGGCTAATAGCAGCTCCGGTAACGATTCGCTTTTTGAGATAAATACTGTCTTTTAAAGTAGCCACCTGCTGGCCCGCTTGGTCAGTGAGCGTATAATGCTTGGTGTAATAGCTGCCAACTCCGCGACGGTTTTTTGAGAACAGGTGTAGCTTATTTTTATGCCAAAAGAATCCTTCCATATTAAAATTTCGAAACGCAAGCGGTGGCGGAAAAAGTTTTTGATCTGGATAGGTATATAAAATAGAATCCAACTTTTCACTTTCCTTATTATAAATATAGATGCGCAAATCCTTTCGGTTGTTATTGTTGTTACCAAAATCGCCAATGTAAATATTACCTCGGTCATCAGAAGTGAGGTCTTCCCAGTCTACGTTTTTCAGTTGCGGAAAGCAAATGGAGTCAATCAACTCGCCTCGTCCATTCGTATTAAATAAGATAGGATCCCAGCCACTATCATTTAGCCACCAGAAGCTATTTCCACTTTCTAGGTACAAACCTGAAACTTCTTTTAGGTCGGGAGGCAACCTAAAGCACTTCTTTGTTGTCCTTTGGGTATAACCCAAAACAGGAATAAGAAGCGTAAGCATTAAGAGGAGTTGTTTGTTCATATCTACTATGTTGACTGATTTAGGCTCAAACTAATACGATTTTAGCTCAAAAGTTAATAAAACCTTAAAGAAATATCGTCAAAAGTTAAAATATTTGGAATTACGAATGATTTCGTATATAATTGTATTACGAAATCATTCGTAGAAAGAAATTAACCTTTGTAAAATAGAAAGAGCGCTACAAAAATTTACAAAGAATAATCTTGAATCCCTTTATTATGTCAAAAAATCAGACACCTAAGCCGACCAATAAACCTACAGAATCGGAACTAGCCATTTTGCATGTGCTGTGGGCGCATGGTTCCTCATCAGTTCGTCAAGTCAATGACAAACTTAATGAGTTGAAAAAAGGAAATGAAGAAATTGGATATACTACTACCTTGAAAATCATGCAGCTTATGACTATCAAAAATTTAGTAATCCGAAATACAGACAGCCGTACACACATTTACTCTGCCAATGTAGATGAGAAGGATACCCAAAATGTATTGCTAAAAAAGTTTGTGGATGCCACCTTTAAAGGATCTGCCATGCAATTGGTCATGCAGACTTTAGGTAACCACCAAGCTACCGAAGAAGAGTTGGAGCAAATAAAAGCTTTGATCCAATCAATCGAAGAAAAAAAGGATTAGTCGAAAACTAATCACCCAAAAAAACTAACGTCAACTCACTAAAACCCACTAAATGGAGTTCCTATACCAATTCATTTCGGAAGACCTGATATACGCACTCGGCTGGACCGTAATCCATTCGCTATGGCAAGCGACGATCATTGGTATAATGGTAGCTTTTGCCATGCTATTTCTAAAAAATCGTTCAACAAAGGCACGTTATGAAATAGCTGCGTTTTCACAGTTCATGGTTTTAGTAGCAGCACTTTCTACCTTTCTGATTTACTACGATGGTGGTTTACAATTAGAAACATTTGCCCAACTTTCAGATACCGAAGTTCAACAACTCGCAGCCCTTTCACAAGAAGGTATGCTAAGTAAAAACATACTACAGTCCTTTGTCAATTTTTTTAATAATCATATTCCTGCAATCGTTTTGGTTTGGATGCTTGGCGCAACATTTTTTCTAGTGCGTATGCTCGGTGGTTTGGTTTATGTACAACGATTACGGTACACCAACAACCAAGCGGTAACACCTTACTGGAATGAAAAATTAAAAGTACTCAAATCAAAAATTCGCTTACGCAAAAAAGTAAAATTAGTAGAGTCTGCAATCGCTTCGGTTCCTATGGTAATCGGTTATATCAAACCTGTGATTTTACTTCCGATTGGAGCCATCAACAACTTACAAGAAAATGAAGTAGAAGCAATTTTAGCTCACGAGCTAGCACACATACAACGCAATGATTACTTAATTAACATACTGCTTTCGGTCATTGAAGTTTTGTTTTACTTCAATCCTGCGGTTTGGTGGATTGCCGCCAATATCCGTACCGAGCGAGAGAACTGCTGCGATGACACTGCAGTAGAACTTTGCGGTAGCTCATTGACTTACGCAAAAGCATTGGTGAGTCTTCAGGAAATTGGAAAGTCTGCACCCAATATGGCCATGACATTTTCAGGGCCGAAAAACCAATTGCTACATCGAGTGAAGCGCATTCTCAATCAGCCTCAAAATAAATCCAACATCATGGAAAAAATGACGGCGACTGTTTTACTCTTGTTGACTGTTACGCTTTTTTCAATTGGAGCGCATAACAATTACGATTACAACATGACGACGATGGACAAGAATGACGAAACGTCTTTAATCGCTGAAGCTATTATTCCTCCATTGGAGAAGGCTCCAAAAATGATCCGATTGGAATCCTTACAATTAGCGCCACTACCCGAGCCAGCGAAAAAAGCAGAACGAAGAAGGTACATCAACAACACAGATGAAGGGCGTCTAGAAATTGAAATAGAAGATGGCACCATTGCTACGATTACTTTGGATGGACACCTTATTCCAAATCAACAATTTGGGAACTTTGACCATTTGATCAATGATATGCTGGCCGACATGAACATGATGCCAGGACAGTCTACGCTATCTCAGCGTTCGTTAGGAGAAGTTCAAAACTTCCATCACAAGAAAACGATCAGAAAACAACAAAACGGACAAACACATATTTTCTTTGAAAGTCAAGGACAGTCGCCAACTGAAATAATTGTAGAAGGGGAAGCGAACTCTTTTGTAATTGACGGATCTCAATTTGAAGATGGTGATACTGTAATCATTGTGGAACGACGTACTGCTTCAGGGCTTACTAGTGAACATTTCTCATCCACTGAAAACAACCGGGCTTTTTCATGGAAGGAAAAAGAAAATTTGAAACAACGATTAGCCAACATCGAATCAGCACGTAAACGATGGGATCGAACATTCAACGAACGTTGGAACAAACTCGAAAAAAATCTTACACGACTAGAACAACTGAATATAAAGCTATTAAAAAATCACTCAAGCGTCGACGCTACTGAGTTACTGGAAAAGCAAGCGATTCTCAACCACCGTAAAAGCGAACTGGAACATAAAAAATCTACTTTTGCTATAGCAAAAGAAAAATGGTACCAGGAGCACGAAAAAGAAAAAGCACAGATCAAGTCAGAATTAAACCGTCAGAAAAGCAATACCAGCATTTCTAAATCGAGTCACTCTTGTAACAATAAAAAGAATGGATCGTCTTGTAAAAAGAGCAGTGTCGCAAAACAATACAATCACTATTCTCAGGACGAATCTATTACTGCATCAACGAATTACCCAGATATAAATAATGAAGGTTTCCTTCAATTCAATAGTCAAGTAAAACGTCGATTGGAAAACGAACTACTCGAAGATGAATTGATCTATTCTAAAAATCACTATTCATTTGAACTGAACAACAAACGATTGAAAGTGAATGGTGAACAACAACCGAACGCTTTCTTCCACAAGTATCTGCACCTATATGAGGAATTAACGGGCACTCAGATGCATGGACACAGTCAGATCATTATTAAAAACGACGACGGACACACGGAAACAAATTTACATTCTTCTAACTTTCAGAAAATGGATTTGAATCAATCCTTTAGTTGTTTTTCAGATGCAAATGGAACCTACTTTTTTACAGCTACAGATTCTCTTGATCTTAATAACGAAATTTTACTCGCTATGGTCGAACTACCAAACATGATTGAACTTAGCGACTACTTTGCACCGAATACAGACGATAACGACCTTATGCAACCTCTAACAATTTATCTTAAAGAACTTAGATAGAATTAGAACCTGTCTTACCGCCAGACAAGATTAGAATTTAAATAAAAGAAATCATTTTAAAACTTAAAAATATATTCAGATATGAAAAAATTAAACTTTCTCCCTCTATTGGCAATGTTGATGCTTTTCTTTGCTGCTCCTAATTATGCACAAAAAAATGTTGAAACTAATGTTACAACAACAACCGATGGCGACACAAAAACGGTCACAATAATTAAAAAATACATCGACGAAAACGGCGCAGAAACAACAGAAGAAACCACTAGAGTAATTACTTTAGACGAAGGTTCTCAAAACAGTTTCTTCTTCGACTCAGATAGTGACAATCTTCAAAGCATCCAGATTGACGACATCGAAGTGTTGACGAATGAGATCAGCGAGCAACTAAAAGAATTGGAAATTGAATTCGATAATAGCGAAGTGAACGTTTTCAGCGGAAGTGTAAATGGAAAGAAGTCCTCTTGCAATAGCACCCCCGTTCCTTTCCTTGGCGTAGTTACTAAAACTACAGACAATGGAGCTTACATTCAAGAAGTGGTAAGTGGCTCTGCTGCTGAAGCTGCTGGTTTGAAAGTAGGTGACAAAATCACTTCACTAGCTGGTCAGTCAACTAACAAAACTTCTGAACTAAGTTCTGCAATTAAAAAGCAAAAGGTTGGCGAAAACGTTACTGTAAACTACATCCGTAACGGACAAAGCATGTCTACCACTGCTAAACTTACAACTAGAAAAGACAAGCATACCACTATTATTCGAAGGACACAAAGAGATAATTATTCATACCGCTCTAATAGAGACTACAAAGTAGATCCTTGTAAAGTTTTCATCGGTGTTTATACTTCTTCAAGTACACACCGAAGTGGTGAAGGATTAGGTGTAACCAAAATCATCGACAACACACCAGCTCAAGAAGCAGGTTTGCAGCGAGGTGACATTATCGTGGCTATGGATGGTGTTAATGTGGACAACCACAAAGAGTTATTGAACCAAAGAGAAACCCACCAAGAGGGTGATCAATTTACAATTACTTACAAGAGAAACGGTGAATACTTTACAGTTGGTGCTGAGTTTAAATCTTGTAAGGAAGAGGAAGAAGAAGCAATCGAAGAGCCTATTCAAAATGTAGTGGAAGAAAGAACAGAGACGCCTCAAGCTTTCACTCAAACAAATACTCAATTAGACATCGAATTACGTGCCTTCCCTAATCCATCTAATCGTTTAATCAACGTTCGATTTGAAGGCGACGCTGTTCCAACAACAGTATCTATTACCGACATTAATGGCAAAGAAGTATACCGTGACTACAACCGCAACTTCGATGGTACCTACAACGAAAAAGTTGATTTGAGAGAATTAGGTGCTGCTCAAGGTACAGTGATCATTACTGTAACTCAAAATGGAAAAGCGACTTCTAAGAAGTTACTTTACATTCAGGGGAGAGCGTAGGAAAGAGAAAAGACGGAAGTCCGAAGACGGAAGACGGAAGTTTCCTGCGATCGTGTATACGTTAGAAGGAAACTTCGGACTTCGGACTTCCTCAAAAAATAATTTGTCTGACGGAAACTAGATTCGCAAAATCACTCCACCGATCAGATAAAGTTTTATAAGCAATTACTAGTGAGCGTAGAAGAGGGCGAACCGCGAGGTTTGTCCTCTTTTTTTTGTTATCGATCCAACCAATCTTTAAAGTCCCCTACTCGCTCTCTACTCACAATCACATCCCAATTTGTGCTAGGCAATAGTTGCAATTTCAAACGACTATTGATGTGGGTTTGAATTTTATCAATAGAGGTAATTCGGATGAGTGCTTTTCGATTGATTCGAAAAAAATCTTTGGGGTTAAGCATGTCCTCTATTTGCTCTAGAGTATGGTCGAGCATGTGGCGTTTGTTATTCGTACAACGCGCATAAAGCATACCTTCTTCTGCATAAAAATAGGAAATATCAGCAACCGAAAGATTGATTAAATTTTGTCCGGCTTTCACCAAAAACCGTTCTTTATAATTCTTTTGAGTTAGGTTATTGAGAATTTCTTGAAAGGCTTGTGGATTATAAGTGATTTGCTGTTGGTGGAGTTTTTCAAATTTCTGAAAAGCAGCTTCCAACTCTTCTTCCTCGATTGGTTTTAGGAGATAGTCGATGGAGTTAACCTTAAATGCTTTTAGAGAATACTCATCATAAGCTGTAGTAAATATCACAGGTGCTTCAACGCTTACTTTCGTAAAAATATCAAAACTGATTCCGTCAGACAGTTGGATATCCATAAAGATGAGATCGGGAGCAGGATGAGCAGACAACCATTTGGCGGAAGCCTCTACCCCATCAATAACAGTGAGTATTTCAAAATTGGGGCGACACGATTTAATGAGTTCCTGCAAACGTTTAGCAGCAGGTCGTTCATCTTCTATGATTAGTAGTTTCATCGTTTGTTTTGGTTTTTAGATGCAGTTGTATCACTAAATAACTACAATAAGTCGTGGCAATAATAAATAATTTTCAACACATCTTGCCTCATTTTTTTTCTATTTAACTATCAGTCCAATAAGGGCAAAGAAACCGCAAAAAATTCCTTCGTCTCCATCACAACCACCGTACTGTCCGTAAAAAAGCGATAACGTTTTCGAATGTTTTGCAAACCCATTTTTGTTGAGTTCATAACTTGATTCTTCAATTGCAAATTATTCTCCACATGCAAATGACCTTTATCCGTTTTCACGGTAATGGACAGGGGGCGTTCTTTTGAAATGACATTATGCTTGATCGCATTTTCAATTAACATCTGTAATGATAATGGTAGAACTTTGTCCTGCATTCGGGATTCGGGGATATCAATCTCTACTTTTAAATTATCCTCAAATCGTTCTTTCAACAAAAAGATATAAGCATTCACAAAACGAACCTCCTCTTTCAATGAGATTACTTTTTGATCCTTAATTTCTAAAATGTAACGATATACTTTTGATAATTTTTCTACAAACTTCACTGCTCGCCCGGAGTCTTCTGGAATTAGCTGTGCCAAGGTGTTCATCGAATTAAATAAGAAATGCGGATTCACTTGATTCTTCAACCCTTCCAACTGTGAGATGATATGCTCTCGTTTCAATGCCTCTTGTTCCATCATCGCTTTTTGTAATTGACTATAAAAAAACATCGATTCATAAATTGTCAATACAAAAAAACAAACCGTCAACGAAAGTACCATCATCGTGACACCTTTTGGTTCCTTATCTCCCAGACTCAAACACAGATAATCATGAACAAAATGATCGAGACAAACTTTTACAAGAAAATAAACAATCAATACCCAAAGAATCTCGGTTAAAATTCTACGCTTAACCAACTCTGGTTTAAAATATCGGTCACGACACCACAACAAAAGATAGCGGAGTATAACCCAATAAGTTGTTACATAAACAAACGAAACCGGAACCGTCTCCAAAAGGAAAGCAGGATTCTCCTCAATGTCTCGACTAAACATCAAAATGGAAATCACCACTGAACTTATTGGTATTCCAATTAGCACCAACCACTTGTCATCAAACCCCAGCAGTTCCCGATTTGTTCTTTGTCTTTTAAACATGTTTCTTTCCTTTATAAAATTTTCTTTGCTAAGGTAATTGAATTTTTATTGAGTCCCTAATGTAAATATTATCATTCCGAACGATTAGCTTAGTACCAAACAGAATTAATAACCGATTTATCTCGGCTTTCTATTAGGTGGATTTCTCGGCTCCTTCCTCGCTCGAAATTTGTTGTTTTTTTCTCCCCTTCCCTCGACCTCGCTCGGGATGACAACTCGTAGATGCTATCTGGACGTGCTGTGTCGTGCAGCTAGATTCGCTCGGGATAACAATTTTCGTTTACGTAATTAACGCTAAAAAAGACGACACGATCAATCGTTAAAATTTCTCGTGCCGCCTCTATGATCCGTTTCTTATCGGAATTAGGGTTTGAATTAGAATTTTCCCACAATCGCAGATCCTATATTCCCATTCCCATTCCTTCACGATAGAAGGCCATTCACATTCACATTCACATTCTAATTCACATTCTAATTCTAATTCTAATTCCGACTCTAATTCTAAAACGTAATCTGATATTTAAAATCAGGGAAAAATCCAATTTGATAAACGGTAAACAACTCTCCCGTGCTCTCGTTGTATCGAATGTTGAATATATTATCTTGGTTCGTTACATTTCTGAAATCAAGATAGAACGTCTGTGACAACTTGCGTTTTTGACTATTTATACGGTAACCAAATTTCACATCCAATCGGAAGTAAGGATCGTAACGTAAACTGTACGCACGTGATTCATCTCTAATTCCAGTACCTGCCATACGCGAAGCCTCCAAGTCAATTGGTGTGTAGTATCGACCACCTGCAGAAGTCAAGTTCATGTCAAAAGTCAAGGCATTTTGTTTGTTCTTTCCTATCAACCATTCTTTTCCTGCAAGGAAGTTAAAGGTGTAATTCCCATTGAAGGAAGTATTACGTTCTACATTGTCACTACCTTTGTATTTTGAATCAAATACTGAAGTGGTCAACAAACCGTAATAGCCTTTGCTGAAAAATTTCTCAACCGTTAACTCTAATCCTACATTCGTTCCCGATCCTTCATTTTGTAAGTTAGGTGCTTCCGCAAATCCGAAATCATCACCAACATTTAAAACAGAGTAAGTACTAGGATATTTGTCAACAGGAACGTCTCCCAACATTTGAGCATAAGCCTCTAACTTCATTCTCCAATTTGGACCAAACTTTTGATCATAAGCTAATACGAAGTGATGACTTTTTGTAAAGTCTAAGTTTTGATTAGATCGTTCAATCTCACCTGCTTCATTTATGGTTTCAAAAAAGTAGATCGGAAGTGGTTGCATTTGATTGTGCAAACCATATGCAAAACTCAAGGTTTTATTGGATGAAAAATGACGGTTGATCGCGAAGCGTGGTTCTAAAGCAAACGATTGACTTAGGTCAAGATATTGAAGATGGATACCGGTATTCAACGTAATTTTTTCGTTGGGACGATATTGGGATTGAGCATAAGCTTGATAGAGATTTAGATTGTCATCAAAATTTCGAACTACTCGCCATTCCGGTTCATTTTCTCTAGTTTTCACAAAGGCATCCAACATGTATATTTCCGCCACACCACCGATGCGTACGGTATGTTGTGCACTGATTTTTTTATTGATGTACGAAGCTAATGTAACACGTGAATTTTGATCTTGCAAATCCAACCAACCATATTCTTCGTCCGTTTCTAAAAGCAAATTTTCAGAATAATCGTTTTGAGCCGTTGAAGCTGACAAGGTCGTTTTTACGTAAGTATTGTCATTCAAAATGATTCGGTGATTTCCACCAACAATTCCAATCTTACTATCCGCATAAGAATTCAGGTCACTTCTGTCTGCAAATAAATCATCTTCGTCTTGGTCTTTTGCCAAAAAATCAATATCGCTCACCCCTCCCAGACCGAAGAGAGAAAACTTACCTAACTTTCCATTTCCAAAATCAATTTTGAAAGCTGCATCTTTATAGTTCGGAACTGAATTAGTTCCAACATCAATCCCAGCTTTTTGTGCAAGCTCCACAAATGAATGTCGATAACTTACCATATACGAACTTCCTTTTCTCCTATTTAGTGGTCCCTCAGCCAAAACTTCAAAGCCATTGAATGCGGTCAATTGAAGTGTAAATTCATGTTGCTGCTTATTTCCATTTCTAAATCCAATATCAAAAACACCAGCACTTGCATTTCCATACTCAGCTGGAAAAGCTCCTGTTAGAAAATCTGAATTTTTAAGCATATTGGTATTTAATGCACTTACTGGTCCACCTGTTGTTCCTAATGTTGAAAAATGGTTGGGATTAGGAATAGGAGCTCCTTCTAATCGCCACAAAACACCTGTCGGAGAATTCCCTCTCACAATGATATCATTACGGCTATCATTCATTGCACTTACTCCGGCATAATTGGATGCCATTCTAGAAACGTCGTTTCCTCCTCCAGCATATCGCGTCACCTCTTCTAATGTAAATGCCCGTGAACTCACTGTTGCCATTTGATTAATAGATTTATCTTTTTCTACTTCGGCAGTTATGACCACTTCGTCCATTGCAACTACTGATTCTTCTAGCGCTATGTCAAGGATGACTTCTTTCCCGGCTGTCACCAAAATGTTTGGTAAAGTCACGGCATTGTATCCTAGATAGCTGATGCGAAATTGATGACGTCCTAGAGGTACCTCAGTCATGGTAAAACTTCCGTTGACATCTGTGCTTGCTCCCTTAGGGTTTGTAGCACTTAAAAATTCAACAGTAGCACCGATGAGTGGTATTTCCGATTGGCTATCAATTATAATTCCACGAACGGTTTGGGTATTTGATTGGGCATTTCCAATGAATGGAAATAGTAAGAACACGAGAGCAAAGAATAAATAGTTGTTTTTCATTTCTATATCGTTTTAGTCTTGGAGTAAAAAAGTACGCCTGTCATTAAACACAATACAATATTAGTCCAAATGGTTGTCCATTGAAAACGAAATAAAATGAGTTGTAGAAATTTAGGGCTGAATTGTAGGGGATGAAAGAATAGATGAATTTACCCTCAAAATAGATCTATTTTAATAAGTAGGATTTGGCATACCCCATGTTAAATTCCTTGTTCAATTCGCAGACGAGTCTCTGCGATACGACTTCTTAAATGATTGAAATAAAGCGCACGACTTTTTGCATTATTCAAACTAATAGGAGTTGATTTACCAATTGCCTTTTTGAACCAATCCTCTTGATGATTGCACATCATTTCGTCAGAGGTTAACAGATAGTTGGGGTTATTGAAAATATTAAACAGTGCTTTTCCTGCAGAAGAAGAAACCAGAATGGCATCGCTTGTTACCAACACCTCATGATGAAATAATTCAAGAGAACTTAGAGCCGCATCGGGCCCTGTTCCTAACATAAATTTAGACCCACTCTCAGCCATTAGTTGCCAGTGATCAACCAACTGTGTCATCCGATCACAAATAACCAGTGCATCACTAGGATTTCGAAATACTCCCATACTCAGAAAATATTCGATTTGGCTTAGGGTATTGAACAAAATATTAGGGCTCCACAATTCTTTGGTATCAATTTCCAAGAAGCTCTTTAGCACCTCCTGCGTTTTTTCCATTTCTGGATGAGAGATGACATCAAAATCAAAAGGCCGATTTTTTAGATACTCAAATTCCCAAAATGCGCGCCCCCAGATATATAGTTTGAAACTAATTAGCTCAGGAAAAAAATTGTAATAAAAGAAATTAACCTCACTCGCTGCGTAATATATATTTACGTCAGGAAGTTGTTTGACCCGTTGAAGATTTTCAGCTACCCCGTCTAGATAATCTCCCATGTTGTTAATCTCACGGGTAAAAACACTATAGGTAAAAAACAAAGCATCCGATTGGTTGAAAATATAACTGTCGACCGAAATTTTGTAGGTCTGCGCCAAGAGGTTAATCTCTTTCGGAGAAAGGATGGTATCCCCTCTCAGCCTACGATAAATAGCATCTTTTCTAACCCCAAGCAGCTCTGACAATGCCTCTACAGCAGCGGATCGCTTGGGATATCGACTAAGTACATCATCTAAAATTTGGTCTTGCAATGTTTTGGCCATGTGAGCGAGTTCTATTAAGTTGTTAATTTAGCTATAATGTTGGAAGGAACAAAGGAAAGCGGGAATTAGAATTGGAATGTGAATTAGAATTAGAATTAGAATTTTCCCATAATCGCGGATTCTCCATTCCCATTCCTACTTCCTCACGATAGAAGGCCATTCCAATTCACATTCACATTCACATTCTAATTCTAATTCTAATTCCTCCCCCCTCTCTTTACTTTTCAAAAAATTTTATATAAATTGACCATTCAGACCTTTCACAATCGCTTTTCAATTTAAGTATTACCCATTTTAACTATGTTATTGTAAATCTTTCCGAGGTTGCCATCATTATTGGTATATCCATCTTTCTCCAGTTGAGAATAAGGTTTTCAATCACAACAGCAAATCTTCAATATAAATTGAGATACTTAAAGTATTGTTAATTTATACTTGTTGGGGCACTTATTTGATTTTACAAACTGTTTAGCTAGAAACTACATAAGCATGAAAGTATCATTTGAAACTCGGCTGGAAGCCATCGATTGGATCGCTCAAAATGTAGCGGATGAAAAATCTTTTGAATCACTACGCGAGCAGTTGAACTACAACTTCATTTATAATGGAGAGTTCTATGTCAATTTTGATGATGACAATCCGGAGGTCAACCTAAGTGATGAACTTTGGGACAACTAGGTCCTTTTCACTCAAATAACCACTCTTAACACTGTCCCTTCGCCTCCGTTCCGCTAGTCTCTTTTCTTTCCTTATCAATAACTTTCGTTAAATGCAGGACTCCTAGGTCTAAAAATGATTATAATTGATTATTTTGGCGTTTAAGCAGTTCATCAATTTGATTTTACCATAAATTGGGATCTCCTTAATTTTAATTATGCCGTGCTCTAAAACATAGCTTAGGCGTAAATTTAGCAATTCAATATTTTCATCATTTAAAATCCATTATTATGAAATGGCAAGGCAGAGAAGGTAGCTCCAATGTAGAAGACCGCAGAGGTAAGCGAGTAAAACAAGTCGGTGCGGGTATCGGTCTCGGAACAATCATACTTTTACTTTTTGCAGTGTTGACTGGTGGTGATCCACAGCCTATTTTAGAACAAGTGCAGCAACAGCAACAACACCAGCAACACCAACAACATCAGCAACCAACTAGCAAGGAAGAGGACGTACTTGCTCAATTTGTTTCTGTTGTTTTAAAAGACACTGAAACCATTTGGACTAAAATTTTCAGAGAGCAACTAGGTCATGAATACCAGCAACCAAAATTGGTTTTATATTCTGGTCACGTTAGTTCCGCTTGCGGAAATGCGTCTTCAGCAACAGGGCCTTTTTACTGTCCTGGTGATTACAAACTTTACATCGATCTTAGTTTCTATCAAGAATTACAAACGCGTTTTAAAGCGCCTGGTGATTTTGCGATGGCCTATATTGTAGCACATGAAGTAGGACACCACGTTCAAAACTTACTTGGCATCACTACTCAAGTTCAAAGTCAACAAAGACGGATGAGCAAAAAAGATGCAAACGCTTTGTCTGTACGACTTGAACTTCAAGCTGATTTTTTTGCTGGTGTATGGGCACACTACGAAGACAAATATCTTGGCGCACTTGAACAAGGTGATTTGGAAGAAGCACTTACAGCAGCCTCTGCCGTTGGTGATGATCACATCCAAAAACAAGCACAAGGATATGTAGTACCAGATGCTTTTACCCACGGTACTTCTAAGCAAAGAATGACTTGGTTTTACAAAGGTCTAAAATCTGGAAAAATGGATGATGGAGATACGTTTACTCCTCGGGAACTGTAATGAGTTGGGAATAGGAGATTGGAAGTGGGAGGTTTCCTTTTAACGCAAAATGCGCGTTCAAGTGAAACTTCCCACCTCCCACTTCTCCCCCCCTACCTCCAGCCTCCAACGTTTATCATCCTGAGCAAAATCGAAGGACCCAACTAACAAATATAAAGCAACATGAAAGCCCTCCGTACAAGTCTCACCCTACTCTTCCTACTCACAACTTTCTTTTTTACAAAGGCTCAACAAGTTGGTGACCATATTAGTATTAGCATGAAGACTGGAAGTTTCTTCAAAGGTGAACTACTCGAAGTTGACGATGAAAAATACATTATCGAAACTAAGGATATTGGAACCATCACACTATACAAAAAGGATATTAGCGAGATTGATAAACTAAGCAGAGGAAATATCTCAAAAGAAGAAGAAGAAGAAGAAGAAGGAGAAGAAGAAGAAGAAGAAGGAGAAGAAGGAGAAACGGAAACAGACGAAAAGAAAGAAAACAAGGAAACGGACAAAAAGAAAAAAAGAAAAAAAAACCAGAAGAAAAGAGTAGAAGATATTTACTGGCATCAAAATCCCTCCGCAACACATTACCTCTATGGCTCTACTGGATACTCACTCAAAAAGGGCCAAATAGAAATGCAAAATATTTGGGTCGTGTTCAACTCATTAAAATATGGCGTTACGGATAACCTTACCCTTGGTGTTGGATTTGAAGTCTTAAACTTGGTTTTCAACAACATCCGATCAATAGGTTTTGGACTTACCGCCAAATATGCATTTCCCATTCGCCCCGAACAATTCAACGTGAGTGCCAACGCGATGTATCTCAACTACGAAGACACTCAGATCGGTATATTGTATGGTGCCAACACAGTTGGTGATCGCAACACCAACGCCACTATTGGCCTAGGTTTCATTGTATCTAATGGGGATGTAGATACTCGACCACTCATCAATATTGCAGGTATGGCACGTATTGGTCACAAACTTAGTCTCATCAGCGAGAGCTGGATCATGCCTTCCAATTTTGCACCTCGAAATGAAATTTTCGTTAGAGACGATGAAGGGTTTGCCAGTATCGTCTCATTGGGGGTCAGGCACGTCGGCAAAAACGTAGTCGCCGACTTCTCTCTTCTAGTAGATCGAAAAAATGAGACGACCGTCCCTTGGATTAGTATAACCATCCCTTTGAATAAATAATCGATCAAGATTCTACAATATCTATACACTCTACTGATCGATATACCTCAGAACCAATCGATTTTTACAACAAAATCTCAGTACTTCGTCAATTCGCTCAGCTTTTAATTGATATTAAATTAAAATAGATATGTCTATATCGAAAAACGCATCTAAAATGGCCACATTTAGTCCGACCTTGCTTTCATACTTGAAAAGAAATATAAATGAATCCTCGGAAAGTTCATTTATGCGAAAGCAAATAAAAAAGGCAGGAATCATAATTGGTCTTGCATTTCTTTTCATGATTTCGGGAATGGCTCATTTGAGTGCTCAAAAAGTTGGTGACAAAGCCTCTATCAGAACAAGAGGAGGCAACATCATTTACGGCACGCTAATCACAAAAAACGATTCGATCGTTTCTATTGAAACCAAAGAGATCGGTCTCGTTTCTTTAAGAAGAAACAAGATCGCAAAAATGCGCCCAGCTATTTTCAGAGCTGATGGTACATATTGGTTCGAAAATCCAAACGCCTCCCAAAATTTATTGAGTCCGACTGCTTTTGGTCTTCGCAAAGGTGAAGGCAATTATCAAAACACCATGTTATTTATTCAAAGAGCCAACTATGGACTGACAAAAAACATCAGCATTGGAGCTGGATTTGAAATAGCCTCGTTTTTGTTTAGCAATGATCAAAGACCAGTCTTTACTGGCTCTGCAAAGCTTTCAACCGCAAGAAAAAAAGGTGTCAATACTGCGGTAGGTGTAACCTTTGTGGGATCTAATGAAGATATCATTTACACGAAAACGGCATTCTTTTATAACGCAACGACTTTTGGCAATAGAGATAATAATGTTACGATAGGAGTCACATTCTTAAGGCAGCAAAAAATATGGAAACGAGAACCATGGATTACAATTAGTGCCATGAAACGTATAACCAAAAAATTTGGTTTGGTAACCGAAAACTGGATGATACGAGAAAACACTAAGAATCCACCTGCTTTCATATTTTCGGTAGGAGGACGATTTATTGCACCTTCTATCACCGTAGATTTTGGACTTGTTCTTTCAAAGAACTTTAATGAATTTCGACTTCCATGGGTCGGTGTAACATTACCTTTTGGGAAATAATTACTATGTAACATAAATTTCTTAAACTTTATAATACCTCTTGAGAACAACATAAAATATAACCCCAATTTTTTTCGGAAATGGCCATTTCCGAAAATCCCGCCGGTTGTAATTTCGATTACACTGGCGGGACATAATTTAAAGGCAAGTCGGAAGACGGAAGACGGAAGTCCGAAGTTTCCCGCGATCGTATTTGCATTAGACGAGAACTTCGGACTCCGGTCTTCGGTCTTCGGTCTTTCATCAAAATATTTCATTAAAATTCAATCAAACATGAAGCAATTCTATTTCAACTTATAGGCGTTTATCTTCGCGGTGTAATTAAAAAACGAAGCGCCTGAGAAAATTAAATTTAGTTTTCTCCAACAACTTCTTAACTTACATCAAAACCTATTTGCTATGAAAAAGATCCTAATTGCTTTCATCCTTAGCTTTTATTGTATGGCATGCTGTTTGGCACAAAGCCCTACTCAAACCATAAGAGGAGTGGTCATTGATCAAGACAGCCGTCAGCCCTTAATTGGAGCAACTGTAATGGTCGAAAATTCCGAACCTTCAATCGGTACCAGTACTGATATCAATGGAGCTTTCCGTCTGGAAAATGTCCCCGTTGGACGTCATCAGATTCGTTGTCAATATCTAGGCTACGAAGCTTTTCTCAGCGACCATATTATTCTGAATTCTGCCAAAGAGCTAGTCCTTGACATTACGCTC
>CALGLS010000343.1 GCA_937959375.1 uncultured Saprospiraceae bacterium | reverse complement strand
GAAGTAGAATTGATAACAGGAGGGGTATTGTTGGTAGAAACAAATAATGTTTGCTGATCCACTCCCCCATTATTATCACTTAATGTCAGTGTAACATTGTAGCTCGTTGGGTTGGTGTTACCTGGTGTGAAAATATGTTTTGGGTTTATTTCTGAACTAGTTGTCCCATCTCCAAAGTTCCAAGAAAAACTAAGTGGGTTTCCGTCGGGATCGTATGATTCGTTACCAATAAACTGAACAGCAAGTGGTCCGGGGCCATTTTCCACATCAGCAGAAGCGATGGCAATTGGGTCGTTATTCCCCGAGTTGTTGTACGTTATTTTACGAATACTATTTGGGTATCTTACATAATACAAACCGCCTTCGAGTGGCGAAGTAGTTACGAATACCACAGCGCCAATATTGCTACTAAAGTTTTTAACTTCTGTAGGATTATGATTAGCATCAAACGTAAAATTTCGAATCCAACCGGCCCCATAATCGGCATGAAAATAAGTGTTTTGATATTCTTCTGGAAAATCTGTTCCAGTATACCAAACGCCTCCGGTAGCAGCATTACCATTAAAAGAAGGACCAGGGACTTGCGATGATCCTACATTATATATGGTACCATTCACTAAAGCTCTTGGGGTACCACTACGCCAGTCTACTTTTGGTCGTTCGTGATTTGCAGGTGCATAAGCAGGATTATTGTAGCCTGGCTGATAAGTCATACCTTCGAATTTGGGCCAACCAAAATTCTGACCACCTGTTGTAATTACACCAAGTTCTTCTCTGTTCGCCCATCCTACATCACCGTAGTAAAAAACGCCAGGGTCTCCATCATTTTCAAAGTGAGAACCAGTGTCTGGTTTTTTAACCATTCGGTATGGGTTTCGAACACCACTCGACCAAACTCTTGATTGAGCCGAACGAGGTTGTGAACTATTGTAATAAGGGTTACTCGGCACACCATCTCCAGTTTCAGGATCGATACGCAAAATTTTTCCGTCAAGGGAATTTAAAGATTGCGAACGGTAAGCTCCAATGTTTTCTTCCGTTGTTATGATTCCATCACTTAGTGCTTGTGCATAATAAGTTTCTGATGCAGAACCTTCATCTACGGAACCATAACTTGCACCATCACCAGCACAAACTAAAAGCGTATGATCTTCTCCAAAAACCAATTGACCAATACCATGAGATTCGTGTAAACTTGGAATTCCAGTTTCTTTAGTTTCACCTATGAGTACGTTTCTACTGTTGTAATCTACTGTTGTAAAATTAGTAGAAGCTTGGGCAGTGTATCTTGTTACACGACCGATGGTCGCGTTGAAATATTCGTTGGTATTTGGATTGTATTGATTGGTTCCAAAATAAAGTAAGTGATGGCGATCAACGGTATAACACAAATAAATGTGCCCGTTAGAAGAAAAATCAGGATCCAATGCGAATCCTACCAAACCAAAGTCTCTCCAATTTCCAACCTCTTCACTGATATCAATAAGTGGGGTAGAAAGTTTTACACCGTCTTCAACAATCCAAACTTTACCGCTTTTTTCCCAAACGTAAATTTTGCAATTATCATCGAAGGTCATTCCAACTACTTGGTCCCAATCTCCCATAAAAAGTTGATCTGAAAAACCAGCAGGTTGCGCGTAAATGGAATTAGTACTCCCTATAAGTAAGCACCATAAAAAGAGCGTAAGGAAAGAAAGTCTCTTGGCCATTGTTTTTAGTTTAGTCATTTTGGTAAAAAATAATTGATTAGCTAATAGCATCATTTGTTTTTGAAATTCCTATTCCCTTTTTAAAAATAAAAAAAGGAATTGCATTGGCATGTAACCAAGCTAAGGATCATTGCAATATGTGTTGTGTGAATTAGAAAACCTGAGTGTACGAATACATGAAGAGGGTCTTCGAGATTTTCGATTTCAAGGAATGTATACAGTTGAAATAGCTGAATAACAGAGAAAACACCCTAGGAACTCGCCAAATCTTGTATGAAATTACTCAAAATAATTGATTTGAATAAATGTAAGAGATGGAAAAAGTAGTTAATAGTTAATCCGCTAAGCATTCTAAAATAGATTAAATTTAATACCATTTTTATTTCGCTGTATTTCAAGTAGTTACGAGCAAACAGTTTAAAATGGCATAATATTTAGCTTTAATATTACCTGACAAAAACAATTACACTATAACTTGCAGATAGTCAATGTATTATACTTGACATTTAATCATTACTTGAAAAAAACCTTGATTATCAGGACTTCTTATTGTAGTTTTGTGCCGAATTAGAGAACAGAGTAAACTTTTTCAACATATCAAATGTTCTGTTTTTTAGTTTTAAGAATTATAATCCAAAACACAAAATAGACAAGACGGAAGTCCCTAAAACCTAAATGTCTCATGAACAAACTTTTATCATTTCTGCTGATTGCAGCCGGCGGCGCGATCTTGTATCCTACTAAAGTACCTATAAGTTCAGGTTCCGATGTTTCAGAAACATCAGAAGTCAAAGCTGATGAGATTGTAAATTGGAATAATGCTCCATCTTACAAGTTCCACCGTAGTGGTAAAGCACTTAGTGCTAAAATGCTACCTGAAACTTATACAAAGCATTCACTTTCTAATTTTTCTGATTTTCCAGTCATTGGGCCAGAGGTAATCAGTGGCCTAAAAAATCAGCTTCGAGTTTTGAAAAACCGAAGAAAGAAAAAGGAATTTACGTTTGGAAATCTAAACGTTCAAATTGAACAACTTCAAGAGACGATAGAGCTATTGATGAAATATGCGGATAAGCCAGAGATCCTAAACAAGGCTCTAGACGCACATCAAATAAAGGGAAAAGACAATAAAGGTAATGTACATTTTACTGGCTACTTCACTCCTGTACTTAAGGTGAGCCGTGAAAAGAATGATGTTTATAAGTACCCAATATATCAACGTCCTAAAAATTGGACAGGAAAGCTACCAAGCCGTGCAGAAATTGAAGGTGGAAATGCGTTTGATAGTTTGGGACTTGAATTGGCTTATGCCAAAGATGCGATTGATCTTTACTTTATGCAGGTACAAGGTTCTGGAATTGTAGAATTTCAAGATGGTACGCATGAGCACTTTGCTTACAATAGTGGCAATGGACATAAATATAAAAGTATCGGCAACTTCATGATTAAGCAAAATCTTGCAACAATTGAGAAAGTATCGATTAAGCACATCAAAAAATATGTCGCAGATAACCCTGAAATGCAAGACACCATCTTGTTTTCAAATCCAAACTATATTTTCTTTGAGCGCAAACCTGCAGAAACAAAAACAAGAGGAGCTGCTCAGGTACCATTAACACCTTATCATTCAATCGCGGTAGACCCTGACTATATTCCACTTGGCGGTTGCTACTTAGCTGCCGTACCTGTTATCAATAGAAAAGGGGTTTGCACACATCACGAATATCGTTTATTGTTCGCTCAAGATGTAGGCGGCGCGATCAATGGTCCTGGCCATGTTGATCTTTACCAAGGCGTTGGTAAACAAGGACAGGTAAAAGCTTCTGCGATGCATCATTTTGGTGGCTTATGGCTTTTACTTCCTAAATCATCTGACTCAGAAACTCCTGAAGTACTACGAGCAGGTAGACATTAAAAACCCAGTGTTTTCGCGAAAAATCCCGAACCCTAAATATTTAGAGTTCGGGATTTTTTTATATCACATACTATTGAAGCAATTTTAAAAAACAAACTTTAGAAAAATTTGTTCACGATACATATAATTTTTATTACATATAAAATTGCACTTACATGGAATAAAACATATATTTGACTATCTGAGATATGTTTTCGCCTAATGACTCAGTTAATTTAGCACTATAACACTACGAAACACTTAATATTCCATGACGAAAATTCAAAAAACCTCACAGGGACAAGACCGTTCTATCCCTACATCTGAAACCACTACGCCTCTAACTCAAAGACCAACTACTACCCCACCTCCAACACAAAAAAACGCTACCGGAGATGGCTTGCTCACATTTATTCTTATTGCTCTTGGCATACTAGGACTCTATCATGTGGGTTCAACTTACGAACAACCTTCCGTTTATAACACAAACATTAGTCCCTCTTCTAAATACAATAACGTCAACTACGCTATTGGTGGTTCTCCAAAAAAAATAAACGTTACACAGAATACTAAAACAAAAAAAACTTTCTTCAATCAACTCATCATAAGTGGAAAACCAGAGACAGCGAGTAAGCTTGCTTTTACTATTGATAGTTACGACAAGAACGTACACTACACCATCGACTTAGGAAATGGTGATATTATTGAACCGAGACAAAAAACGGTGAATTACAAATACCCTATGAGTGGCTCCTACCTCGTGGAACTTATAGCAACTTACAAAGGTCAGGAAACTATTCTTTTCTCTGATTTTATCGATGTTTACAATTCAGTAGAATTACTAAGTTCTGTAAATTAGAAAATTACATGTGACTGGTCAGACCAAAGTTCTCTTCTATTTCGTATACTCAATCCAGTCGAATGCTTAGAGGCTCAAAACTGAATAGTTATAATTAGATTTTGAATGTTTTCAAATAGTTTTTGTATAAAGTGAAAACAAAAAAGTCGGCCAGCGCAATGAGCACTGACCGACTTTTTAAATTCAATTACTAAAGCAATTATTTTCCTGTCAAGATCATCTTCTTAGTCGCTTTATCCGAAGCAGTAAGTAATTCGTAGTACATTACTCCTGTTCCTTGCAAAGACGATGCATCCAATGATACTTCGTTATAACCTGCTGTAAAATCACCTTCTACTTTTCTTAGTACCTTTCCAGATACATCGTAAATAGTCAGTGTAGCAAAACTTGCTTCAGGTAATGTAAAGCTAATTACAGTATTGTCTCTGAATGGGTTTGGTTGATTCTGATACAATTGGAATTCAGCAACAGTTGTTGTTGCATCAAATCGGAATTCAACATTCATCAAATCAAGATCCGCGTTGTAAGCTTCTGCTTTAGTGTAGCGTGAACTAACGTTAAGCACATCACTTAATTGCGCATCAGATTTTGCCTTGAATGTAATCGTAAACAATTCAGCATCAGCTTTCATTGTTACAGCTTCATTACTGTTCCAACTTGTTGTGATCATTCCTTCGTTCAACAAAGTCAATCCAAAGTTAGCTTCAGAAAGTCCTTCCAATTCTCCAGCTTCAACACTTACAAATTCCATTTGATTGGCATCAAAAGCAATAGTGTATTGGTAACCCGCAACTGCGTCAAAGTCGCTTGCACGGAATACAACATCATAAGTAGAACCTGCATCCATCTGTGGATTATTCAATCGGAAATTCAAGTCACCTTCAAAGGTTCTATCATCAGCGCCCATCAAGTTGTTTGCAATAGCAGAACCATTCACATCACCAACCTTCACTCCAACAAAATCGTGAATTTCATTTCCTAGTAAACCATTGATATTTACAAGCTCAGGAAAAGCTGTAGCAAATGGATTATCAGCATAAGGGAATACAAAGTCTGCATCCACAAAACGCCATGAATCATTGTTAGGGAAATCTTGATTGATGTATAGAATCATCTTACGTAGTTCTACCAAATCAAGTGTCGTAATCGAACCTGAACGGTTAACATCTGCAGCAATCATCTTGTACGGTGAATCCAATTGATTCAAGGATAAGATGTGTTGAGAAATCAACAACATATCGTAAGTAGAAACTCCGTTCAATGGAAATTCATTAGAATACGGATCAACTACATAATTAGAACCAATTGCTAATGTAGCAAAATCGTACATTCCATCTGCTTCCGTTACATACATCTCAGAGAAGTTTGCACCTCCTGTCAATGTAACTTCAACGTCTTCTACTGAGTTACCTTCTTCTGTAGCAATCAAACCTCCTACGCTTGCACTAGGTCCATTTACTAGAATCCAGAATGTTTGCTTTGCCGTAGATGTATTACCACAAGCGTCTGTTGCAGTCCATACTCTTCTGTAGTCAAAGTTTTCTCCATCAGCACAACCATCTGGATTTCCAATTGCTTCATCAATAAAAGTTACTGTTACTGAGCCACATGCATCTTCTACTTCAACATCTCCAAATACTGGAGGGAAGTTTGCACAGTCGCCGTAGTCACCTGCTGGTACAAATGTAAATACAGGCGCTTCATTGTCTGGATCAATCCAAATTTGCGTTTCTGCCGTTGCTGTGTTTCCACAAGCATCTGTTGCCGTCCAAGTATAGTTGATGGCATAACCATCATCACAAAGATCACCATTGATGTCTTCATCTGTAATTTCAACTGTTACAGCGCCACAGTTATCTGAAGCTTGAGGAGCTTCTGGCGTTAAGTCATCATCACAATCTAAATCTGCAACACCTGGTATAGAAGTAAATACTGGTGCCTCATCATCATTGAACATAATTGTAGCAGAAGCTGTTGCTGTGTTACCACAATCATCAGTCGCTGTCCAAGTACGCGTTACGCTACCAGCACAACCCATTCCACTTGTTACATCATCAAAAGTAATCGTAACTGAGCCACAATCATCTGTTGCTTCTGCATCTCCAAAGTTTGGATTGTTTCCACATTCTTCTTCACTGTCTGCTGGTACTGAAGTAAATACTGGAGCTACGTCATCAACCACTGTAATGGTTTGGCTTACAACCGCAAGGTTACCACAAGCATCAATTGCAGACCAGTCTCTTCTTACGGTATAACTTCCATCACAATCACCTTGTGTTGTAATGTCTTCTGAACTAGAGAATACAGTTGTTCCATCACAGTTATCTGTCCAAGTTGGGTCTGGCCCAAATACTACAGGATCTGTGCAAGAAATTGTCATATCCGCTGGTACGTTACTTGCAACTGGTGCAGTGGTATCGTTTACGTTAAGTGTTTGACTTACGCTTGATTCATTTCCACAAGCATCCGTAAACGTCCACGTTCGAACCATTGTAAATTGATTATCACAGCTACCTGGTGTGATCACTGCTGATGGTGATACTGTAATGTCTCCTTGACAAGCATCATTTGCAGTCAGGTCTACTGGTGCTGGTAGATCAGATGCACACTCTATCGTTACATCTGCTGGTGCTGCTGGTGCAACTGGCGCAGTGTTATCTGTTGCCGTAATCGTCTGACTAGCTGTTGCTGTCAATCCACCACAGGCATCTGTTGCTGTCCAAGTTCTGATATTAAGAATATTACAAGGGTCAGTGTCATCTACTGTATCTTCAAAAGTTACTGTTGTCTGACAAGCTTCTACTACTGTAGGAGTCGGACCAAATACAACTGGGTCTCCACACTCGATAGTCATAGGACCTGGAACATTTTGGAAAGAAGCAGGGAATTCATTTTCTACTGTAAAGTAACCAACATAAGTTGATGTATTTTGACAGTTATCTGTTGCTACAAAGGTAACAGCCGTCACAGCATCACCTGAAACAGGATCACAAGCCGTGTTCAATTGCGGATTACCAAGTGTAGTGATTGACACATTGTTGTCGCACTGATCTTCAGCATCCAAACCAGTTATCATATAGTCGATCCAGTGATCGAACCAGTAGTTAACATCACCACCACATTCAGTTGCATCGCAAATAGCAGGTGGAATGTTTGTAAAGTTTGGTGCAGTATTATCAGAAATATTAACGGTAGTCGTACAGGAAGCTGTACGTCCACAAGCATCTGTAGCTATGAAAGTAACTACCGTTGATGTGTTGCAAGTAATGTTATTGAAATTTTGTGGGAAGTAATTAATCGTTACATCTGAGTTACAAGAAGAATTCGCCGTTACTAGTCCGGCATGTGTTGCAATGTAATCTGAGTTATTCGGATCGCCGCACTCTAACAATAAATTGAAGGCAGGACATTCGATAGTTGGTCCATCATTACCGATAATGAAATCACGTGTAACCGGTGCTGAAGAACGACCACAATCGTCAGTCACAGTATAGGTGTAACGGTAGATCGAACCCGGACAGTTATCTTGACCAATTTGAGTTGGACCTGTAATGTTCGTTGTTGCTCCAAAAGAACAATCCGTATCAAAGGTTACATCCGATTCCATTGGATTAGCCAATGACGCACAGTACTTGTAGCAAGTTGGTAATACTGAAGTAATAACTGGACCTTGCGTGCTTTCTATGTAAGTAAACGTTTGGTCACAAGTAGCTACATTTCCACAAACATCAATTACGGAGTAGGTTCGTGTATATACTACTGCGTTACCTGGGCAGTTATCTCCACCATTATTTGTAGTCTGT
>CALGLS010000342.1 GCA_937959375.1 uncultured Saprospiraceae bacterium | reverse complement strand
CTTGGGATTTTTCTTATAAACTTTAAAATTTCTTTTTGAACACCATGTAAGTCATTACGCTTGCGCAAAAAACGGTAAACAGACTTTACTTGATATTCCAATAGTAAATCATTCTTTAATTCAAAATGTGCGACCAAACATAATATCCTTGAAAAACATTGAATGTCTTCTCGTATCGTGAAATAGGATTCGTTGATAATCAGATTGAGATAATGGATGGCATTCTGATTGTCGCCACTCCCAAAATATAAGCAGGCGATTTTATAATAAAAAACCATTTTTCGATGACTATCCCAATTAAAAGTATTTTGATTAATTAGTTTAGTAAGTGGCGGTACTAACTCTAAACCTTCAGTAAACGTACCTTCCATGTAATGCCTATTGATTCGATGGATATAGAGATATAGATTCAGTAAGCCCATCTCGTTCGTTGGTGAAATATTAGACTTGTATGTTTTTTCAAAAAGCTCTAATTCATTTAAAGTGGTCACAAATTTATCATGTTGCCAAAGCAAAAATAGAGCCGTCAGATGATTGTGAATGGCTTTCAAATAGAGTGGAGGAGCTAAACTTTTCATCATTGGCGTTTCCGCAAAAAGTTCTTTCCATCTAAAGGTATATTTGAAGTAAGCCAATAAATCCTGAGTCATATAATGAAACCAAGAGTATGATTGAAAGAGATATAACTTTTCGTAAAAGTCTAAGTCTTCAACATTGTGTTTAGGAAGGTTGGATTGAAAGAAATTTTGTACAAACAACGATTCCTTTTCACTTCTTACATAGCCTACTTTAAGGAAAAGCCCATATAACTTGATCGCTAGATTTGAAAACAAATGGGAACGATGAATTTTTTCACTCAGAAGAATAGACTCATCGGTCAATTCATGCGCTCTTGTTTCTATACTTCGGGTGATGTATTGAGACTCAATTAGTTTCTCAAACTGAATGGCCTCCAAGGCAATTGGATATTCATTAATTTGGATGGCTCTCTTTTTTGTCTTGTCCAGTATTTCCAACGCTTGTCGGTAAAGTCCCTTATTGTAAAGTACCCGAGCATAGTCGAGTCCTTCCCTTAGTTCAATATCCTGGTTGTGGTTTCTGTGCTGTAGGCGAAGACTGATTAGCAGTTGTTTGTACAGATGCGCTTTTACGTTGCTAAGTTGTTGCTTTTTGATACCGGGTATCTTTTTCAAAACCAAAGGCTCATCATAGATTTTCTTTTTATCAAGAAAATTAAATAATTGCAAAAAGAGCAATTCACTTGAAGCGTTGTTGCGTTTGACGAAAACACGAAAGAACCGCTTCTCCGTGCTGGAAAGTGAGTTTATCAATTGAATTAAATGATCCGTTTGAGGCTTAGGCATTGTAAATAAAAGTTGTCTAAGTGGCTGTGAAACAAGGTTTAAGCATTGATGAATGTTTTGCGCGCGATTGTAGTATCAGTCAAAGTACATTCTGAAAAATAGGTCTTTGGAAATAACTTAGTGGGTAAACATACAGTTTTAAAAATCATCATTCTAGTTTTAAACAATTTCAACGCAAAAATAAAGCATTTTGATTTTTTCTGATATGGGATAGTCAAAAGAAATGATTTTTAACAACTTACTAAATTCAAAATCAAGATGGCAAATAATAAAGTTCATATTTTTGATACCACCCTTCGAGATGGTGAGCAAGTGCCCGGTTGCAAATTAAACATGCCGGAGAAAATAGAAATTGCACTTTCATTGGAGCAGTTAGGGGTAGATGTTATTGAAGCTGGATTTCCGATTTCAAGCCCAGGCGACTTTAAGTCAGTTGAAGAGATTTGCAAAAATGTTAAAAGACCAATTATTTGCGCATTGTCACGCGCCATTCCAAAAGATATAAAAGTAGCTGCTGAGTCATTGCGATATGCCAGAAGGCCACGTATACATACAGGTATAGGTACTTCACCTCAGCACATTGAGTTTAAACTTAAATCTACCCCAGAAAAAATAATTGAACGAGCTGTTGAAGCAGTGAAGTACGCGAAGTCATTTGTCGAGGATGTCGAGTTTTACGCAGAAGACGCTGGACGAACGCCTAACGAATATTTAGCGCAAGTTGTAGAAGCAGCGATTAAAGCGGGCGCAACAGTTGTCAATATTCCAGATACCACAGGCTACTGTCTACCAGAAGAATATGGACGTAAGATTAGATACCTCAAAGAAAATGTAAAAGGAATTCACAAAGCCATAATCTCGGCACATTGTCACAATGATCTAGGAATGGCTACAGCCAATTCTATCGCTGCCGTTCAAAACGGTGCACAACAAATTGAGTGTACCATCAATGGGATCGGAGAACGTGCCGGCAACACCAGTCTAGAAGAAGTGGTGATGGTTATGAAGCAACACAGTGACCTGGGTTTTTATACCAATGTTCAATCTCGAATGTTGACCTCTTTAAGTCAGTTGGTTGCCAATAGAATGGGAATAGTGGTGCAAGCGAATAAAGCAATTGTTGGTGCCAATGCATTCGCACACTCTTCTGGAATTCATCAAGATGGTGTCATCAAAAAACGAGAAACCTACGAAATAATGGACCCAGCAGATGTCGGACTAGATCGTTCGAGAATTGTCCTGACCGCAAGAAGTGGCCGTGCAGCACTCGCTTTCCGAGCCAAAGAAGTTGGATTCAACCTAAAGAAAACGGAACTAGATGTGATCTACAATGAATTTCTTGTTGTGGCTGATCGCCAAAAGGAGATCAACGATCAAGATTTAACGCACTTGCTAAAAAGGTCTTTCGAAAAAATTAACTTGTCATTACATTAAAACTTAATCGGAAAATGGAGATTTAAGACAAGTGGAAATCGCGATAGAAGGTACTTCCAATCTCTAACCTCCAACTCCCAGTTCCCAATTTTCTCTCTATGCATAAAAAAACCTTATTCGATAAAATCTGGAATCAGCATGTCGTCTCTAAAATTGAAGACGGACCTGATGTCCTTTACATAGATCGCCACTTCATACACGAGGTAACTTCCCCGCAAGCCTTTGATGGTTTGAAAAAACGAGGATTGACACTTTTTAGAAAAGAAAAAACAATCGCTACGGCCGATCATAATGTTCCCACTCTAAATCAACACTTACCAATCAAAGAAAAACAATCTCGATTTCAGGTAGATACCTTAATTAAAAATTGTAAAGATTTTGGTTTGGAATTGTATGGTTTGGGGCATCCTTATCAGGGAATTGTACACGTCATTGGTCCAGAACTAGGTATTACACAACCTGGGATGACCATTGTTTGTGGCGACAGCCATACTTCAACGCATGGTGCATTTGGATGCATTGCATTCGGAATTGGTACTTCTCAGGTGGAACAAGTTATGGCTGCTCAATCTCTACTCCTCAACAAACCAAAACAAATGCGCATTACCATTAATGGTGATTTGCCAAAAGGTGTTTTGTCGAAAGACTTAATACTTTATGTAATCAGTAAGTTGGGAACAGGAGGTGGCACGGGGCACTTCATTGAATATGCTGGATCAACCATCCGTAATTTGTCAATGGAAGCCCGTATGACAGTCTGTAATATGAGTATCGAAATGGGTGCTCGAGGTGGATTTATTGCGCCAGATGAAACGACTTTTGAGTATGTAAAAGATAGAACTTTTGCTCCGAAAGGAAAAGATTTTGAAACGGCTTTGGCTTATTGGAAAACGCTCTACACAGAAGAAGGTGCAACCTTTGATGCGGAGTATCATTTTGATGCAGCTGATATTGAGCCAATGTTGACTTATGGAACTAATCCAGGGATGGGCGTCAAAATTTCAAAACCAATTCCCTCTTCCAATCACGAATCCAATGATGCTTCGTTTACAAAAGCATTGAACTATATGGAATTGAATAAAGGAGAATCGCTTATTGGTAAAAAAATCAATCACGTGTTTATCGGAAGTTGTACAAATGCACGAATCGAAGATTTACGAATTGTTGCCAATTATGTAAACGGCAAACAAAAAGCAAATCATGTGCAAGCCATGGTGGTGCCAGGTTCTAAAATTGTAGAAGCGCAAGCAAAGGCTGAGGGGATTGATAAAATTCTAGCAGCCGCTGGATTCGAATTGCGTGAACCAGGTTGTTCCGCCTGCCTTGGTATGAATGAAGATAAAGTGCCTGCTGGCGAATATTGTGTCTCTACTTCTAATCGAAACTTTGAAGGCCGTCAGGGCCCCGGTGCTCGTACAATTTTGGCCAGTCCTTTGACTGCGGCAGCCGCTGCGGTAGCTGGAGAGATTGTAGATGTGAGAGATGTAATTTGAAAATACAAGGTTTGAAGGTCTGAAGGATAAGAAGGTTTGAAGGACACGCGATCGCGGACCCCGCAGATTGTGTGCCCTTCAAACCTTCAAACCCTTCTCTCGTTCAAATCTTCAAAAAACAACAGAATGGAAAAATTTAAAAACATAAACTCTACGGCAGTTCCCATGCCAATGGAAAATATAGATACGGATCAAATCATTCCAGCTCGGTTTCTCAAAGCGACGACACGAGATGGGTTTGGTGAAAATCTTTTTGTAGATTGGCGAAAAGAATCCGATGGTACGGAAAACGAAAATTTTGTATTAAACAACGACTTGTATCGAGGCGAAATTTTAATTGCTGGTCGTAACTTCGGATGTGGATCAAGTAGAGAACACGCGGCTTGGGCATTGTATGATTATGGATTTAGAGTAGTGGTGTCTAGTTTTTTTGCAGATATCTTTAAAGGAAATGCCTTGAATAATGGTTTACTACCCATTACGGTTTCCCCCGAATTCCTAAATCAGATATTCGAATTGATTGAAAGTAATCCTACGGCAAATTTTGCAGTCGATTTAGAAAAGCAAACGTTTATTTGTCAAACGGCAGCTTTAGAAACGAGTTTTGAAGTGAACGCTTACAAAAAGCATTGCCTTTTGAATGGTCTTGATGATACCGACTTTTTGGTGAGTCAAAAATCTGAAATCGAAGTATTTGAAAAAGAGCATGTGATCGCTTAATGCATGAAAATTAGTACATTGATTGATTGGTATAAAAAAGGAGAAACAATACTTCTTTGTGAAAATATGAGGTGCATCGCACCGCTTCCGTTTGTAAAAAGAAGAAGACCCGAATTTTTGGTAAAGGTGCAGCACAGCGGTTCCGTTTATTACGTAGCCGTAATAAAAGAAAATACAACTTACCGCAATTTACCACGTAGGTACATAGAGCACATAGCTCGAAAATTTATTCGGCAAAAAAATAACATAAATCAGAAACGATAAAAATAAAACAATGACAAAGAACATAGCAGTCCTACCAGGCGATGGAATCGGACCAGAAGTCATCAAACAAGGAATGAAAGTATTGGATGCAATAGCTGAACGATACGGATATACTTTCAACTATACGCATGCTTCAGTAGGAGCTGCCGCCATTGATAAATTTGGTGACCCACTTCCAGAAACGACATCTGACATCTGTTACAACTCAGATGCAATCCTTTTTGGAGCGATCGGTGATCCGAAATACGACAACGATCCTTCTGCCAAAGTACGTCCTGAGCAGGGGCTTCTAAAATTAAGGAAAATGATGGGGCTATATTGCAATACAAGACCTGTCAAGACATTTGAAAATCTCTTGCATCTTTCACCACTAAAAACAGAATTGGTTAAAGATGTAGATTTTGTGATCTACCGTGAACTAACCGGAGGTATTTACTTTGGAGAAAAAGGAACGAGTGAAGATGGACAAACTGCTTATGATCAGATGATCTACTCTGCCGAAGAAATTGATCGGATAGCACATCTCGCTTTCAAAGCTGCAATGAATCGACGTAAGAAATTGACACTAGTGGATAAAGCCAATGTATTGGAATCTTCTCGCTTGTGGCGATCGCGTGTACGAGAATTAGCAAGTCAATACCCTGAAGTCAATGTAGATTATATGTTTGTAGATAATGCAGCGATGCAACTGGTACAAAATCCAAGAGCCTTCGATGTGATACTTACTGGAAATATGTTTGGTGATATTCTTTCAGATGAAGCGAGTGTTTTACAAGGTTCATTGGGTATGTTGCCTTCTGCCTCTATTGGAAAACATGTTGCACTTTTTGAACCCATTCATGGTTCATATCCACAGGTGGCAGGTAAGGACATTGCCAACCCGATGGCCACAGTTTTATCTGTTGCTATGATGTTGGATCATTTTGAAATGCATAAAGCGGCAAGATCGGTTCGTCGTGCTGTTTCTATTTGTTTAGAACATGATATTGGAACGCTTGATTTAGGAACAGGGATTAAGCTTTCTTGTTCTCAAGTGGGTGACTTATTATCCTCCCTAATCTTAGACGGAATGGAAGCGCTCAACATGGAACGCTTGAAAGAGAGTAATTCTACGATCATTTAAATTTATCCAAGTATTTAATTGTCATAAAAGAACACATATACTTTTGTTTTGAAACCGCGTCAGATTATTTTGACGTGGTTTTTTACGTCCAAGCAAAATCTTTTGAATAACTTCATGGCTCATAAACAAACATAAAAATATGCGCGTAGTCCTAATTTTGTTTTTCAGTAGCTTCCTTTTCGGAAATCTATATGCTCAAAATGATAAATTTCAAACAGTCTTCGAGAAAGAAGAAAACACCACAGCTACCTATCAAGAAACCATTCGTTTTTATAAGCAATTAGAAAAGAAGTACAATCAACTTCAGGTCAATGAAGTAGGAATGACAGATAGTGGTAAACCTTTGCACGAAGTCATTATCTCACTCGACGAAGATTTTGATCCCGCATCCATAAAAGAAAAAGGAAAATTGGTACTGATGGTGAACAACGCCATTCATCCAGGAGAATCCTGTGGTGTAGATGCAAGTATGATGCTGGTGCGAGATTATTTGAAAGACAAAAAGAAACGTCGTCAACTCAAAGATGTGGTGCTGGTGGTAATACCTATTTATAACATCGGTGGTGCACTCAACAGAAACAGCACCACTCGAACTAACCAAAACGGACCACATTCATACGGCTTTCGCGGTAACGCAAAAAACCTAGACCTCAATCGCGACTTTATTAAATGCGATAGTCGCAATGCAAAAACATTTAATCAATTGTTTGCCAAATGGAATCCGGATGTCTTTATTGATAACCATACTTCCAATGGCGCAGACTACCAATACACCATGACTTTGATTGCTACCGAGCACAGTAAAATGGAACCAGCACTAGCGACCTATATGGACGAGCAATTATTACCGCGTCTTTACAAAGACATGGCTGAGCGAAAATGGGAAATGACACCTTATGTTTATAGCAATGGAAGTCCAGATACAGGAATCGCTGGATTTATGGACTCGCCGCGTTACTCCTCGGGTTATGCCTCCTTGTTTAATTGTATTTCGTTTATTCCTGAAACGCATATGTTGAAGCCTTATAAAGATCGAGTTAGAAGCACCTACGCATTCATGGATGTGATGATTGATGCCATGGACGCGGATCGATTGGCGATGCAAGCTGCACGTAAAAAGGCGATGCAAAAGACGAAGTCTAAGTCTAAGTTTGAACTAAGTTGGGAATTAGATAAATCCAAAACAGAACAAATTACTTTCAAGGGCTATGAAGCCGGATATAAGAAAAGTGAGGTCACAGGATTAGACCGACTTTTTTACGATCAGAATAAACCATACACCAAAAAGATACCTTATTACAATCATTATAAAGCAAGTAGAACGATAACTCGTCCGATGGCTTACATCATTCCACAAGCATATCAAGAAATTGTCGAAAGACTTAAATGGAATGGTGTGAAGGTGAGAACGCTTAGTCAAGATATCGAAATGGAGGTGCAACTTTATCGCATCAAAGATTTCAAAACAACGGACTATGCTTACGAAGGACATTATCTGCACAGTAAGGTAGAAGTGGATACGATTAAGCGAATAAGTTGGCCATTCTTTGAAGGTGATTTTGTTGTGTTTACCAATCAAACATCTAATCGATACATCGTAGAAACTTTGGAGCCACAAGGTATTGATTCTTACTTTGCTTGGAATTTCTTTGATGGTATCCTGATGCAAAAAGAACATTTTTCTGCCTACGTTTTTGAAGATCTAGCTGCGGAGTATTTAAAAAATGATGCAGATTTGAAGGCAAAGTTTGAAGCTAAGAAATTGGCGGATGCTGCTTTCGCAAAAAACGGACGTGCGCAATTAGATTTTATTTATAAGAACACCGATCATTATGAACGAACGCATCGGGTATATCCTATAGCTCGATTTGTATACGATTATAAAATTCCGATCAATGAGGAATAAGTGAATAGTTAATAAAACCATTTGAATAAAACGTATGAAGAATAAAATAGGTAAAAGCACAACTAAAAGGTTAAGTCGTTATTTAACAGAAATTCTAGTCATCATAATAGGTATTACACTATCCTTTGCACTCAACGAATGGAATAACAATCGCAATGAGTACGAAGCTTATAAAAATCATTTAGAAAATTTAAGTAGTGATCTGGAGATCGACTTTAAACAAATGAAAAGTGATCGTGAATCGGTTAATAATATTAAAAAAAATCTGACTTATAGTTTGAAATATAACCCAGCAGATATAGAAAGTATTCCGAAATTGAGTAATGCAATAAATGAAATTATGTCATACATCAATTTCTTGCCAAACAACAATACCTTTCAAATGCTCAACAGTACAGGAGGGCTTGCAGTATTTAAAAACAAAGAATTAGTCTCAGAATTAAATCAACTCTATCAATACGATTATGCATATATCGAAATGATGGAGAGGCAAAAAGATCGGGTGCTCTACGAACATCTAATGCCATTACTTTACGAGGAGATTTACTTCGAAGATGCACTCACTTATCCAAATATTCGAACAGACGTAAAAGCGTTTCTTGGTAATAAAGAATTCAGAAACATTTGCTTGGACTACCAGGGCGCATGTGATAGTCATGCTTGGTCGTACACTAGAGCTTTAAAACGTTTGGAAAAAGTAAAAAAGATTATAAAAGAAGAGTTGGAGTAGGAATGAGGAGACGGAAGTCCGAAGACGGAAGTCCGAAGTTTCCCGCTATCGTGATTCTGCAATCGTAGGGACCGCGTTTGAGTGAGCTTCCGTCTTCGGTCCCCGAAACAACAACTCAAACTGAATTTCAAACAAAACACGATCGAGTGCATTGAATTTGAACTTGAGTTTGGCATTGAATTTAAAACACAATAGCTGGAAGCTTCCGTCTTCGGTCTTCGGACTTCCGTCCAAAAAAAACAAAACTTGACAGAATTACCTCAACTACATATGTCAAATAGTCCTAACTCATACCTTCAGCCTGCCATTTTATCTAAAAAACCGCTCGAATCTGCATTGGCCAATAATTTGATGGCTATATTGCAAACCCGTACTAAATACCTGAATAAAAGAATTAAAAGATATGACCTACGATAATTTTACGATAAAAGCACAAGAATCGATTCTAAAGGCCCAACAACTCGCCGGAAGTTACGATCAACAAACAGTAGACACGCCACACCTTATCAGAGGAATCATGATGACGGATGAGCACGTCCCACAATTTTTACTCAAAAAAATGGACGTAAGTATCCCTCGTTTACAAAAAGAATTAGACGATGCGATCCGCAAATATCCAAAAGTAGAAGGTGCTGAAAAACAGTTTCTAACCAACGATTCTAATAAGGCATTAAGTCGCGCTAAAAAAGCCTTGAAAGAATATGGCGACGAATATATTTCTGTAGAAATGATTCTACT
>CALGLS010000341.1 GCA_937959375.1 uncultured Saprospiraceae bacterium | reverse complement strand
GAAGCACAGAAAACAAAACTTAAAAATAGTAAGGCTTTTTTCATAACAATTGTTTTTATTTTTTTTGGTAAAAGAGCGTTATAGCTTATAATTTGAATTCGATTGTAAAATTAACATAAAAACCAGCACTTTTTATAGTTTCTACATTAATTTAATATCATTTTGTCGCTTAGACTTTACCTTGATTGCCAGCTGTTTAGGTATTAATCATAAGTGAGAGTTATTATTATTTGGGGAAAGATTGTGTTGAAAAGATTTTATTTTATAAAACGCTTGATTTTACAAAGAGACGGTAGGAAGGGGGTAGGGTTAGAATTAGAGTAAGAATTAGAATTAGAATTAGAATTTTCCCTTATTCGCGGATTTTGCGTTAGAGGGCCATTCCCATTCCTCCCACCTTAGAAGGCCACCTGTCTTCTGCCGCCAGGCAAGTTCTAATTCTAATTCCCATTCTAATTCTAATTTTTTCCTTTTTTTCCTTAAGTTACCATCATGATAGAAAAGAAGCCTATAACGCTTAGTAAAGAATACGAGTACGCCCTGAATATTTTGGAACGAACCAAACAAAATATCTTTATCACGGGACGTGCTGGTACGGGAAAGTCTACCCTACTCAAGTTATTCAGGGATACGACTAAAAAGCGGGTTGTTGTACTTGCACCTACAGGGGTGGCTGCTTTAAATGTTAAAGGTCAAACCATTCATTCCTTCTTTGGATTTCCGGGTAAACCTATCGGTCCGGCTGACATTCGCCGACGCAAAAGTCGTAAGCTATACGAAAAACTTGAGATGCTGATCATTGATGAAATTTCAATGGTTCGAGCTGATATGATTGACAATATGGATTATTTCCTTCGGATCAATCGAAATAAAAATATTCCTTTTGGTGGCGTGCAGGTCGTCTTTTTTGGAGACCTTTTCCAACTTCCTCCAGTAGTGGCAACCAAAGAAGAATATCAACTTTTTAGTACGCATTTTGAAAGTCCTTATTTCTTCTCAGGAAAGGTGTTTGATGACATTAATTTTGAAATGGAATTTGTAGAATTGATGACAACTTATCGTCAGGAATCTCGACATTTTATTCGCTTACTTGATGCCGTACGAACCAACCAAATTGATTACGATGATTTGGAAGATTTAAATGAACGACATTTCGAAAATTTTGAAGCGGAAGATTATTACATCACGCTTTCTGCTAGAAATAAAGTTGCCGATGAGATCAACAAACGACAACTAGCGCGCTTGCAAACCAAGGAGTTTGAATACCGGGCACGTGTAACGGGTGACTTCAACCCGCGCCTATTTCCAACCGAGTTAGACCTTGCGCTCAAACTGGGCGCTCAGGTCATGTTTGTCAAAAACGATCCACAACGTCGATTCGTAAATGGTACCATCGGAAAGGTGATTGATCTAAATGAAGATGAGGTTAGAGTTTCCATTCAGAAGGACGACGGGACTTCCAAAATTTTGCTACTCGAGAAAATGGAATGGGAAATTTTGAAATACAAAAACAATGAGGCGGATGCAACCAAGATTGAGTCAAATGTAGTGGGTACCTTTACACAATATCCCGTCAAATTAGCCTGGGCAATTACCATTCATAAATCACAAGGAAAGACATTTGATCGCATCATCATCGATCTAGGAAAAGGAGCTTTCGAACATGGACAAACATACGTGGCCTTAAGTCGCTGTAGAACATTAGAAGGTGTTGTTTTAAAACAAAAGCTAACGCCAAAGGATATTATGGTAGATGATAGAATTGTAGAATTTTATGAACAAAATTTTTAACATCTACGATTTTTTTACTACTTTAGTCCTGTATGAAGTCATTCATTATTACAACAGCATTACTTAATGATTGACCGCCCAATTTAATAACAAAAGTTGTTCAAATACTAAAATCAAATATTATGGCTACTAAAGGAAAAAAAAGAAAAAAACAGGTTTTAGAAGAAAAAAATAAAGACGCTGCTCGTAAGTTTGCAATGATTGTCGCAATATCCACTATTGCAATTATGTTGATCATGTACATGATTTACTCAGACGTTTAAAACTACTCCAAGAGGTTGGAAATCAATATATTACATTCGCTTCCAACCTCTACTTTCATCACTTCAACTTAATCACCCAATAGGTTTGAGGCCGTCGGTTGATATCTACATTTCCAATTATTTTTTTCGACTTTTCTAGGTAAGAACTATCTATTTGCAAGGACAGTGAGTCATTGTAAATTAGTAACTCAGAGCGATTTGAAAGAAGCAATTCATCCAACTGCTGTTGAGTTGTAATTTCTTTTCTATTTGGGAAAGAGGCATTGAAATATACTTGAAAGTTTTTACGTGAGGGCAAAGTGTGCATCACCATATTCACAGGTAAGGTTGCTGCTTTATCTTGTTCTTTAACCTGTATAGAAAGCTGACGAGGTAGTTCTCTAAATTTCTCAATTAAAGGATACACTTTCCCCCAAAAAGCGAAAGTTACCAGCAAGACACTCAGTCCTAGTCCTCCAACTATAAATCGTTTTTCTCGTAAGAATAATCCCATCGCACCAAGGAATCCAAATCCCCAATAAAGAGCACCAACCGCCAGTGCAGATTGATAACCTCCCGCTCCTAGTTGTTGCCAACCTCCAATCAACATCAAAGTTACTCCAATAAAAGAAAGCAACAAAATAAATAGCGTTACGGACTTCACCAATCCATCATAAGGATAAGCTTTTTTCAAAAAGTTGAGTACATGTTTTGCGATCAAATAAGCAAACAAAAATTGTACGACCAATGACATACTTGCCAATCCGAAAATCAACCACCCCATTGATATAATCGCCAGCTCTTCTCGTGATTTTATTTTCATAAAAACATCTAACAACGCTGCAATCAAAAATCCTAACCATGGTAAAACAGCAAGAAAAGAGAAGCCCAAATATTTCCAATAACTGATGTTCCCATAGGCCAAAACAAAAGCATCATTGTGACCAGCACCTTGTACAAAATAGAATATTGCACCAAGCAAACTAACCGGCAATACACCTTTCACTAGTATACTTTTTGTCGTCGTTTTATTGGGATGTAACCAAAAGAAATAAATGCTCAAACCTAGTCCATACAACAACATCATCGGTAAGTTGACCAACAATCCCAGAACCAACATAATCACTGCTCCCACCATCCATTTGATGATTGGTTGCTTGATATATAAAACCAGAAAAATGAGGTATAAAGACTGTGTTACAAAAAGCCAAATATCTGCCACTACCAACTTCGAGATACTACTCATCAAAAAGCTTCCTCCCAATACGACCAGACTAATCAATACAGGCTCTTCTCCAAATATCTTTCGCCCCCAATGGTAAATACCTAGGAACGACAGCAACAATAAAATAACAGAAATATAACGGAGTTGAGAGATGTTAAGTCCAACTAAACGGTAAACCAGTTCAGTCACTTTTTCAGGTAGAACCGACAGACCATTGCTAGCCACGTCAACTGTCTCGTCCAGCGCCTGCTGAACGTTCAGCAACATATTCGCCTCAGCCCCTTCCCATATCGTCACATAGTCATTGGCAATCAATAAGTTAACGACAATAAGCAAAGCTGCTAAGCCTAAAAAAAACAAATATCTTGGAGAGTATTTACTATTCTTCATTTACATCGCAAAAGACCGGAAAATAGTTGGGTTCGCCAAGCTACTCTCCTTTTTTATTTCTCATTCCCATTTGTATTTAGAATTAGAAT
>CALGLS010000340.1 GCA_937959375.1 uncultured Saprospiraceae bacterium | reverse complement strand
GCACTGGCTTCCAACTGGACTGTGAATACCAATCCATACGAAGGTGGAAGCGATCATCAACCTTTTTTGAACGCGAAAATTCCCGGACTTTTACTATGGCATTTTACAGATGTATTTTATCATACAGACATGGATCGGATTGATAAAGTTTCACCCACTACCCTTTCAAATGTTGGAATAAGCGCACTCACGTCAGGCCTCGTTCTTTGCGAAGACTCAAAGAAAACAACTAAAGAGATTATACGAATAACAGAACTTGCCGCATTGAAAAGACTGAAGATTGAAGGCCGCTTGTCGCAAAATAATATACAAACTAAAACCTCCAAAAAGAAAGAGGAGAAAATCATTATTAATGCCTGGGAAAACTGGTATCTAAATGCTTTGTCAACAGTAACAGATGTAGCTACATCTAGACAAATAAATCGAAAAATAAAACGATCCCAAAAACGCATAAAAAAAGCCACCTTAAAATTATCAGAAAAATTATAAACTCAACATGAGTATAAAAGACGCATACAACCAGTGGTCAAACCAATACGATACCAACGTAAATCCAACGCGCGACCTAGATAAAGAAGCAACGATACAAACGCTTTCAAAATACAATTTCGATAGCGTTATTGAATTAGGTTCAGGAACGGGTAAGAATACCGAATGGCTAATTACGAAAGCAGAGAAAGTAGTAGGTTTAGACTTCTCCATTGAGATGACTAATTTAGCGAAAGCTAAAATCAATACTTCTCAGGTATATTTTCAGCATGCTGATTTAAATTTGAAATGGGAGATTGAAAACGAATCAGCCAATCTCATCACTTCGTCTTTAACGCTTGAGCACATCCAAGACCTCAATCATATTTTTCAACAAGCTTATCAAAAATTAAAACCTAATGGATTCTTTTTCATCTGCGAATTACATCCGTTTAAGCAATATACTGGCAGTAAGGCAAGATATGAAACGACTGAGGGGACTAAAGAATTAGAGGTGTATGTGCATCATATTTCTGAATATATTTCAGAAGCTAAAAAGTCAAAGTTTAATTTAATCGAAATGAATGAGTGGTTTGATGAGCAGGTAGAAAATGAAATACCCCGATTAATCTCTTTTGTTTTTCAGAGGTAAGCATTTTGCGATTCTGTTTTTCTTAAATATAATTTTAAAAAACTAGAAACTACTTTGAAACCGACAATCAAAAGAGTACTTTCACAACTAAATAAAGCAACTAAAACTACCCTATCATGATTTTGAAATTTACTAAATTATTCTCCATTCTATTCCTATTTGCAGCTTGTACAAAAACGGCTCCCCAAACGAAAGTTATTCCCGAAACCATAACACTTCTCTCCACACCCGCAGAGCGTGACAGTATCATAAAGGAACACCTCAGTAGTGCTTATGAGAAAGGTTTGTACTCAAGAGCTTTTCAAGAAGAACTGGATAAGGGGCTTGCCAAAGATTCAACCATCGCATATTTGTGGCAACAAAAAGCAATGCCATTATACAAACAAGGAAAATATGAAGCTGGCTCTGATTTTCTCGACAAAGCTGTAAAATATAAGCCAGAAGAGTATTTGGAATATCGCGCTTTCATGAAGTGCATTTTTTCAAAGAGATACAAATCTGCTATTGAAGATTTCGAAGCTTGCAAGGCAAAGTATGGCAACAGTATCGTAATGGATCACAGCTATGATTTTTATATCGGCATTAGTCAGCTTCAACTTAACTTATTTGAAGAAGCTGAGCAAACTTTCGAAAAAGATTTAGCACATCAAATAAAAACGTATGGCGAAGGTTTTGTACATCACCTCGATTTGTTCTACCTTGGTATCAGCAAGTATGAAAACGAAAAGTATGAAGAAGGCATTGTAGCTTTTGACAAGGCACTTAAATTATACCCTGAATTCGCTGATGCGCAATATTATAAAGCCATGTGCATTGGGCGCTTAGGTAATGAAGAAGAAGCACTTGAACTGATAGAAGTTGCAGCGAAAAATGGCCAGGCAGGTTACACAATAAACGAAGATAATGCCTCCTATGAGCGTTATCCATACCAGAAACGTTGGCAAAAATAAAAGAGCTTGTTGCCAAGGATCATGTTTAGAAATACATTAAGATTAAAATAAGTTTTGAAAAACAAAACAGCTTATCTCACCATTGATGACTCGCCTACTTCAGGTTTTCGAGATAAGATGACCTATCTCAATAAGAAAAATATTCCTGCCGTTTTTTTCTGTATCGGACAACTCATGGAGCAGCGTCCCAACGAAATAATTGAATGCATTCAAAAGGGCTTCATTATTGCCAATCATAGTTATACCCATCCTGCCTTTTCCAAAATAAGTCTAGAGCAAGCAAAAAATGAAATTGAAAAAACGGATGAAATAATAGAGTCACTTTACCAGAAAGCCAAAGTCAAACGACCTGCAAAATGGTTTCGTTTTCCATATGGAGATAAAGGAGATTTAAAAAACGGAGAAGTATTCAGCCTTTGGAAAAGAGGCAATAAAAAACGAAAGAATTATATTCAGAAAGTTTTAAAAGACTTAGGTTACACCCAACCCGCATTCGCAAATGTTACCTACAATTTCATGCGAAAAGCAAACCTATTTGAAGATATAGATTGGTCATGGACCTTTGACGTTATGGAATGGTCAATCAACCAAAAAAAACCAACCCAAGGCATAAAGGATTTAGAATCCGTCATTACTCGATTAAGCAAACAACGTCCTTCCGACTGCAGAGGCTTCCTAGGTTTTGAAAAACGCTGGCTAGCCTCCCCTTCTGCTGAAGTCATCTTACTACATGACCATGAAGCAACCAACCAATCATTTAATACAATAATTGATCACTTACTTGATTTGAATTTATCTTTTGAGGATCTTCCAACATAGGACATTTTATAAAGCAAACGTTTAGCAAACTTTGGAAGTTTACCAAACGCCCGAGAAGCGAAGCGCCCTAATTTTGAGCGTAGCGAAAAATCTATGTGGCCTCTATAAAGAAGCTACGAAAAACGAGTACCTCTGTCTCTATTGTCTCTGTGTGCTTGCCTGCCGGCAAAGGCAGGTTTAAAACCACGTTAGCAGTGAGTTAGTTATCCATCCGAAATCGAATCCCGCCCCGAGGCTTCAACGTAACACCCGGCAACATAGAAACCTTCTGCCCTTCCACAAGACTAAAATCATATCGATTGATAAACTTCAAAATAATCATCTTCATTTCCATCATCGCAAAATTACGACCCAAACACATCCTAGGTCCCGCCCCAAAAGGCATATGCGCAAAATTATGACGACCCACTCTATTCTCACGAGTAAACCGACTAGGATCAAACTCCTCCGCATTCGGCCACAACTTCTCAGAATGATGCAAACCATAAATAAAAGGAATAACACGAGCACCCTTCGGGATTTTAAACCCATTCACCTCATCATCCTCTAAAGCAACACGCGAAGTAATCCAAGAAGGAGGATACAAACGCAAGCACTCATCAATGACCTGACTCAGATATTCCATTTTTAGCAAATCACCAAAATCAGGAAGTCTTCCCTCTAAAATATCCGCAGCCTCAGTTTTAATTTTATCAATCGTTTCAGGATGCTTTTTTAAAAGATAGAAAATCCAGGAAAGAATATTTGCAGCCGTTTCATGTCCCGCAACAAAGAGAATTAAACTTTCATTTTGCAACTGCTTATCTGACATCCCCTCTTCGCTATTTTCGTACGTACAGCCCATTAACATGCCAAGTAAATCATCTTCCAATGCTCGTTCTCGCCGTCTAGCAACAATGTCTAAAATTACTTGATTATTTTCATGCGCTAACTTTTCATAATGCTTCGTTTTTCCATTCAAGTTATACCATTTCATTAGCGCAGGAATCCGAACCAACTTGACCAAAAAATCCTGTAAAGTTTGAAATCGTTTTGAAAAAGCATCAACCATTTCTGAAGACATGTCGTTTCCAAATATTGCTTTAGCCATAACCCTAAAGGTCAGAGCACGCATTTCATCATCAATAGTAAACTCATTGTTTAGGGAGACCCGCTTGTCAAAAGCATCAAAGTACTGATCGATCTCCCGATCCATCAGTGAGATCAATTTGGAAAGCTTTTTTGGGCGAAAGCCAGGAGCCATTAATTTACGCTGACGCGTATGTGCTTCACCACTAGCGAGTAGTAAACCTGTACCCACAAAACGTGCAAGTGCATCAGTTCCTTCAACTGGCTTT
>CALGLS010000339.1 GCA_937959375.1 uncultured Saprospiraceae bacterium | reverse complement strand
AAGCCTTTCGGCAAATCGCCAACTTGAAGTATTTGACCAATTGAAAAAACAAAACATCTTCCTTCAAATGCATATTGTCGACTTGCAATTTCATGCGCTTCTTTTACCGCTGGCCATAATGCAAAGTGAATATCTTCGCCTTCATCATGCATCGCTTGCCGAGTCAGTGGCATCCAATGTTCCCAACAAATGAGCGAGCCGATTCTACCGACGCTTGTATCGACTACATTTAAGCCTGCTCCGTCTCCCATGCCGTGCACTAATTTTTCAGTATAGGTTGGCATTAACTTTCGATGGTGATTGAGCAGCTTTCCATGTTCACCAATCGTGAGTATCGCGTTGTAAATCGTTCCGTTCCCTTTTCCTTTTTTCACAACCTCATTCATCCCAATCACTAGCGTCACCTTATATTTCTTGGCCCATGACCGAAGTAATTTCACTTCTTTCCCATCTATCTCGACCGAGTTTTCGTACATCTCTGCCCATATATTTTTAATCGGCTCATGATCCCAAAAACCTGCCTCAGGACAAAAGTCCAACCATGCGGGATACCCCGACAACCAGCATTCTCCAAAGGCAATTACATTTGCTTTGTTTTTTGCCGCTTCTGAAATAATTGTTTTGGCTTTAGCCATGCATTCTTTTAAATTATTGAATACTGGCTTGTGTTGAACTATGGCGATTTTTGATGGCATGGAGGAGATGGGTTGAGTTGGAGAAAAATATTTTTTGGGAGACCGAAGTCCGAAGACGGAAGTCCGAAGTTCTCGTCTAACGTGTAGTGCGATCGAGGGAAACTTCGGACTTCGGTCTTCCGACTTCCGTCTCCCCCTAAGTCACAGAAGAGCGCATTACAATCCGATGTAGAAGTCTCGGAAAGAAGCGCTTGATATAAACAGCAAGTATTTCTTTCCCACCAATCAATACTTCATACTTTCCGCGTTTCATAGATTTCAGCATTTTTGCAGCACAAACTTCGGCAGGCATACCTGCTCCGGTAGCTTCGTCCATTGTTTGTTGGGCAGAGCCGTCACCGACTAATGCATTAACGGAGACATTCGTTTGAATAAATCCAGGACAAAAGATGGTCACTTTAATATTATCTTTTTCGTGTTCCATTCGAAGTGCATCGAAGAAACCATGTAAGGCATGCTTTGCTCCACAGTAACCTGATCGTAAAGGAGACGCAAACTTCCCCATTAAACTGGTAACGACTGCGAAGTGTCCACTTTTTTGTTTTACAAAAGCAGGTAACAAGGCTTTCGTCAAAGCAACGGTGCCGAGGTAATCGATATCAATGAGTCTTTTGTATACTTCTAAATCGGTATCAATCATCAAAGAACGTTGACTAATTCCGCCATTATTTATAAGTGCATCCACTTGCCCAAAATGCTTGAGTGCTATTTGCACTTTATCTGGCATTTCATCGTGCTTTGCTAAGTCGAGTGGCAATACTAAAACATCTGCAGGATCAGCGCCACAAGAATGTTTGACCTTTTCTAATTCTGCTACTCTTCTAGATGACAGAATTAGGCGACTGCCTTCTTTTGCGAATTGTATTGCCAGTGCTTTTCCTATCCCAGAAGAAGCTCCGGTGATCCAAACGACTTTATTTTTAAAATTTTCCATGGTTATTTTTTTCCAAAAAATTTAGACCTTTCTAGTTGGCAGACAGGGTTTCCTTCTAATGTGAATCTCTCTCGCGTATTAGTTCTACTTGTTTTTTTTTCGACAGGATTAACAAGATTTACAGGATTTCATCTTCATTCAAAAGCTTTGCTTTTTTATGAAGATGAGCCCTTGTCTGCAGATCAGGCGAGCTGTCTTCTACGTTAGATAAAGTCGAAGTATTTATACAGTAGAAGAGCAATCCTGACAATCATGTTAATCCTGTCGAAAAAAAAGTATTCAATGTCTTCGTCAACTTAAGCAGGTTATCAAATTAATAAAATCACCTCTTAAGCGTAAAGGTACGCTCATTTTCTCGAATTAGAATAAGTTGCTTCAAAGAAAAAAGATGCATTGCGAAAGCATAAGGCACAAAGAATCCCGGTATCCAAATATAGGGGAAGTATGCAATTATTTCATTTGCAGGCGCATTCATAAAAACGCGGAATATACTAGGAGTAGAAAGAATAGAAACGACAACAATATTAATCAACAAGGCAAGTCCAAACACATTCCAGAGGATAGCCTCAAAGCGGCGAAAGCGGTTCTTTCGAAAGAAAATATTCCCAGCTAAAAAAGCAGTTAATCCGACAACTATATCATAATTAAAACCTTCGAATGTCATTTGGAATGGAACGATCCCTCCCATAAAACCCAACCACAAAATAATTTCGACTACAATTCTAAATGACTGAACATAGACCAACCAAGTCGACGGAACCGTTTTGAGAAAACGACCAAATGGTTTTGAAAAAAGTAAAAAGATGGTGAGTGCTACGGATGGGGCTACCGCAAAAAATATACGTGGTGGTAAGACTTCAAAATTTTGGAAGAAGCCAAAGATCGCTGTCAGCCCAATAATACTCAGCCATAAAAAGATGCCGAGTACAATGTACCAACTAATTTTTCGACTTTGATCAACAGTCTTTCCATAGTTACGTAAAGCTTTGTAAAAACCTATTTGCGTAAGCCACAACATTCCAACAACTAGCAGGATAATCAAAATCTGCGTTAATGGAATAAATGGATTTGACATAAATTTTATCTATAAAATATTTAAGGAAGCCATGCAAAACGTTTACTAAATTTTAAAAAATCAGTTAACGTCAATTCTTTAATACTGATTCGACTTACTAGTAATCCAATAAATCTTTGATAGCTAATGCGACTTTTTCTGTAGATGGAATCATCGTTTGTTCTAAAACAGAATTCAATGGAATCGCTGGCATGTTTTCAGAACCGATGGTTCGCACAGGAGCGTCTAAACTTTCAAAACAGTTTTCTTGAACACGTGCTGCAATGCTTTGTGCAAAGGTATTATTGACAGGTTCTTCTGTAATTACTAGGCATTTATTGTGGCGACGAGTTGCTTCGTAAATGGCTTCTTCGTCAAGCGGATATAATGTTCGTAAGTCAACAACTTCAACTTGCCCTGGAAAATCTTTAGCCGCATTCAAGGCCCAGTGTACTCCCATTCCGTAAGCGATAACAGCAACAGAATTTCCATTTTCTATTTTATCCGTTTCTGCTTCCAAAGCTGTTCTAGCTTTTCCGAAAGGGATTACATAATTTTCATCTGGCTCAATCGTACGCGCAGCGTCTGTCCCTGGAACTTTCGACCAGTACAAACCTTTATGCTCAAAAATTACAACAGGATTCGGATCAAGGTAAGCTGACTTCATCAGACCTTTCAAGTCGGCACCGTTACTTGGATAAGCAATTTTGATTCCGCGGATATTACAAATCACCGATTCGACACTTGAAGAATGATAAGGTCCGCCACTTCCATATGCACCGATGGGAACACGTAGGATCATACTCACTGGCCACTTTCCATTTGACAAATAACAAGAGCGACTAACTTCCGTAAACAATTGATTAAGTCCCGGCCAAATATAATCCGCAAACTGCACCTCTACAATTGGCTTCAAGCCAACGGCTGACATACCAACAGTACTACCGACTATAAATGCTTCTTGAATAGGTGTATTGAAAACACGGTCGCGACCAAACGTTTGCGCAAGCGTAGCTGCTTCACGAAATACACCTCCGAGTCGATGCCCAACATCTTGACCGTAGAGCAAACATTCTTTGTGCTTAGACATCAATTCTTTAATAGCAAAAAGTGCGCAGTCTACCATTACCGTTGGTTCCTTATCCGCTGGTTCTCGTTCGCCAACTTCTTCAGTTACAGGGCTAGGCGCAAAATCGTGGGTAAACAAATCTTCGGGTGTTGGATCTGCAGCTTTCAAGGCGCTTTTTAAATCTGCTTCTACTATTTCTCTTACTTCTTTTTCTATTTTTGAAATTGCTTTTTTAGTAACCCCTTCATTCATCAACTGAGCAATCAATCGTGGGTATGGATCTCTAGTTTTATGTTCATCCAAATCGTCTCGATACCATTCCATTCGGACACCAGAAGTGTGGTGGTTTAGTAATGGTACTTTAGCATGAATCAAAAATGGACGACGTTCTTTTCTTATGGTTTGAATGACTTCCTGAACCGTTGTATAAGATTCGATAAAATCAGAACCATTAATTGTTCGAACTTCAATACCATGAAAGCCCTGAGCGAAACCAGTTGCATCTTGCGCACGTATTTCATCTGCACTTGCTGAAATGTCCCATTCATTATCTTGCACGACAAACAGAATTGGTAACTGACGAAGTGCTGCCATTTGGAAGGCTTCAGAGACCTCACCTTCCGTGATACAGGCATCACCAAGAGAGCATACTGTTACTGGTAAATCTTTCATTTTAGCATCAGCCAAACCTTGCTGTTCTCTATATTGAATTCCCATTGCAATTCCTGTTGTTGGAATAGCTTGCATTCCTGTTGCGGAAGATTGGTGTGGAATTTTTGGTTTATCATCTTCGCGCAAACTTGGGTGACTGTAGTAAGTACGCCCAGCTGAGAACGGGTCATCTTTTTTAGCCAATAACTGAAGCATCAAATCGTAGGGTGTCATTCCGATGGCAATCAAAGTTGCATCATCTCTGTAGTAGGCCGAAAGGTAATCTTGCGGCTTGAGTTGCATTCCCATCGCAAGCTGAATCGCCTCGTGTCCACGTGAATTAGCGTGTACATATTTTGCGACAAGCTTAAAGTTCTCTTCATACACTTCTGCCATTGACTTGCAAGTTGCCATTAAGCGAAATGCCTCTAACAATTTAGCTTTCGAAATTTTTGACTCTGTCTTCAACATTTGAAAAGTATTAATTTTGATTTTTTGACAATCTTCCCGATTTAAAATTAGCTAATTAGGGAGCTCTTTGATTAGGCAAAGGCCTTTGGAATAGAGCAAAAGTAAGATACAAAATTATCGATCAACAGAGGTGATTTTAGAGGCTAGAATTGCGATTGAACATAAAATTAGCCTTGAGAAGCTTCGCCTATATCTGGCTTTATTCGGAATGGATTTGAAATCCTAAGCCCGATTGGTTTTTCTTTTCGAAAACTGTTGGATAGTGCGTTTTCATTAGCTGATACATGAAATCTGCAGGAACGTCTTCGAAGTGTCCGTAGTCTTCTAAGTATTCCATAAAGTCTGCTCCGCTCCGGTCGTATTCTTGAAAGATGGAATCATTTTCTCCATCGAATTCTAATGGAGCAACTTTGAGATGCTTGCAGAGTTCTTTATTAAAGGCTGGAGTTGCTTTTACCCAACTGCCTTCAATCCAAAGTTCGGCGTATCCGTGAGGTACTAGGATGTTGGTCCCTAGTTCTTCTTCTAGCTTTTCTGTAGCGATGTGGTTGCGCACTTTTGCTAAACAGAGGCGAGCGGGGATTTCGACTGCTCTTGCTAATGCGATTAGGATAACTGCTTTGTCGATGCAATGACCTTCTTCTTTTTGGATGATGTGGGAGGCTTTTAATTTTTCTGGATTGAAGTTGATGTTGTAGGGATTGTATTTCCAATCGTCTCGAACTTTGTAGTAGAGGGCGATGGCTTTTTCTTTGTTGGTGGTGTAGGTGTTTGTTATCTTTTGGGCTAGGGATTGGATGTCGGGGTGATTGGAATTGATGGTCGTGGTGGATGCCTTGAATTTTTGCATGATTGATTTACAGATGGTGGTGCAACCCTTTCAGGGTAAGGAAATACTTTTGATTGATAGCCTAGGGTTTTCAACCCTAGGCTATCAATGGGGATCCCCTTTGGGGATGTTTTATTGA
>CALGLS010000338.1 GCA_937959375.1 uncultured Saprospiraceae bacterium | reverse complement strand
TGTGCATTCACAAGTTTGATTGCTTTTTCGGCTTGGCGCAAACGATTGTAACTATCAGTGGCAGCGGTTACCGTTTTGTAAAAGGACTCATAAGTCTTTTGTTGTGCCTTCATATCATTGATGGTGATGGAAGAACGTGGATCTTTTTTTACATTAACATAAGACGAATCACGATGACCATTCAAAACAAAAACAGCCTTGTATCGACCTGGTAAAACGTCATTGCCACCTGGCGGATCAGCATCCGGTTTTACCTCTCTATTGGAAGGATAGCGAACGCCATTGCGATTCATGCCCCAGTAAATTTTAACCATACCCGTATCAACCTCCGTAGAGTAAGTTCGAATGGTATCACCCGCTTCATTGAAAATTTGAACGGTTACTTTGTCTCCCTTTTTCCATCCTCGTTTTTCTTTTTTCTTTTTGGACTTATCCTTGTCCTCTACCTCTTTTTTGTCTTCACCTTTTTTCTTGTTTTTCTTCTTACCTTTTTTACTATCCTTGCCGGAATCTGATAGGTCTTTTTTACTTGCTTTGGAAGGTTTGACCCAAGCGCTAAACAAGGCATTTGGATATTTATTGCTGCCGCGATAATGACCATCAGCGATAAATCGAGTTCCGTTGACAGACCGATAGTCTGCTAAGTAAGCATCTTGTGAACCAAATACGTGAAACTCTTTTTTAAGCACTTTTCCATTACTTCGAGCCAACTCACGGAAGGGTTCAATATTGTCAAAAATCCAAGCGGCACGACCGAAAGTTCCAACAATCAAATCATGATCTCGTGGATGAATTTTTAAATCAATAGTAGACACCGAAGGGTAGTCTTTCATCCACTTGTTCCAGTTATTCCCCTCATCAATACTAAAGTAAAGTCCGTGGTCCGTTCCTAAAAATAACAAGTCTGGTTCTACTGGATCTTGCACCAAAGAAAGGGCATGCCCTGATACTTCGTTGCCACTTACGATTCGTTTCCAGCTCACCCCAAAATCCTTGGTATGGTAAGCGTAAGGTTCCCAATTATTGCGACGATAATCATTGACTACGACAAAAGCTTCACCTGCATTTTTTAGTGAAACTTCAATTTGAGGAATCCAAGCTCCTTTCGGAAAACTAGGAAGTTTAGATGATAAATTAGACCAATTTTTTCCGCCGTCACGAGTCAGTTGTAAATTACCATCGTCTGTTCCAACCCAAATCACCTGCTCATCTTTTGGACTTGGTGCAACACATAATATGGTTGTGAAATTTTCTGCGGCAGTATTGTCAATCGTCAAACCACCACTCTCATCTTGTTTTTGTTTAGTGGTATCATTTGTCGTCAAGTCAGGTGAAATAATTTCCCAGCTTTGACCACAGTCCAAACTTTTATGTAAATATTGACTACCGTAATAAATGCCACAATCGTGAAAAGGATTTTGTGCCAAACCAGCATTCCAATTAAATCGAAGCGGAGCACCTTCCGGATGCACTGGACGGACGTATTGGTTGTGTCCTGTTTCTCTATCAAAATAACTGAGCTGACCACCTTGGTACATAGCCCAGCCATAACGGTTGTTGTCTCTACGCATCAAAACATCAAACCCATCACCAAAAAGTACCTCTTGCCAGTCACTATTTCGGATACCACCACGTTTCCAGACAGAACTTGGACCAACCCAAGAACCATTGTCTTGCATACCGCCACAAACATTGTAGGGAATGTCCATGTCATAACCAATGTGATAAAATTGAGAAACAGGTAGGTTCTCTACAAATCGCCAATTGGCACCGCGGTCGTATGAAATATTGAGTCCACCATCATTTCCTTCAATCATGAAATCAGGATTATCTGGATGAATCCAAAATGCATGGTGATCAGGGTGTAGCGTCCATCCTACAAAGCTTTCGAAATGTTTTCCACCATCTTCAGATTTGGTCATAGTGGAGTGGATACTATAAATTCGATTTTCGTTTTTCGGATCCACAAAAATATCGAAGTAATAAAATGGTCTATTACCAATCTTATCATCACTGCTCATTTTTTTCCATTTGCTACCACCATCCGTTGATTTGTAAAAGGCATTTTCTTTTGCTTCTACAATGGCGTACACGATATTGGGGTGAGAAGGCGCAATTGCTAAACCCATTCGTCCAAGATCTCCTTTGGGTAAGCCATCCTTGGCCGTTACTTTTTTCCAAGTATCACCACCATCATAAGTGATGTGCATACCGGAACCCTTACCACCAGAGTTGAAAGTCCATGGCTTTCGCCCAAATTCCCACATGGCAGCGATCAGCTTATTTGGATTACTAGGATCGACGACTAGATCGGCAATACCTGTTTCTTCATTTTCATAAAGTATCTTTTCCCAATTCTTACCACCATCCTTTGTTCGATAAACGCCTCGATCAGGGCTAGGTCCCCAGGCGGAGCCCATTACACCTGCATAAACGATGTCGGGATTGTCGCGATGAATGATGATGCGATGAATGAGTTTGGTATTATCAAGTCCCATTTTCTTCCAGGTCTTACCACCATCGATGGTTTTGAATATGCCAATTCCACTATTGTGTGAGTTTCTTGGATTACCTTCTCCAGTACCAACCCATATTTCGCTAGGGTTCTTTTGATTGATGGTGAGAGAACCAATAGATTGGTTGGGCATTTCGTCAAATAAAGGTTCCCAGTTGACGCCACCATTGTCAGATCGCCAGACGCCACCAGAAGCGGTACCTATATATATGACTTGAGTATTGCTGAGATTAACGTCAATTGCAGTTACGCGGCCACTCATTCCTGCGGGGCCAATATTGCGAATCTTCAATCCTTCAAGTGCGGTAACATCTACTTTTTGAGCTCTGACAGAAAAAAGAATAGCGACTAAGAAAAAAAATATGGAAAATTTGGTCTTCATAATACGAATGTTGGTAAAATATTTTCAATAAAAAATTGCCCTAATATAATGAATCTGGGAGAGCTAACATGTTGATTATCATATATTCATAAAATAAAGAGGCTTCTGTTTTTAACTGGTCAGCCAATTTAAAGCAAATATTTAAAGAAGTTTTAAGAATAAAAGTTGGTTTCTTATTAAAATTAATACGACATTCGCACAATAATTCGGAAAATGAGCATGTTTATATATAAAACATTTCAAAGTTGAAAAGCCTAGATTTGTTAAAACCCCTTAAAAATAAAAGTAGAAACCGCTCATCGATCGTTCAGATCGAAACCGATTTAAAAATCATTAGTCGGCCACTATACTAAAAAAAGAAAGTGTGCAAAAGAAGTAGAGATGGAGTAGGGGGAACAGCAATTAATTTTGTCTTTACTAATAAGAAAGGGAACTAATGTGTATCCTTTTTACATTGTTACATTAAGATAGAAATAGTAATGCATCAGCAGAAAGCGTTTGATGTGAAATACAGAAAAACTTAAAGAAGTTTTTTTTAGCGAAAGTGTAAGATACTTTGCATTCATTCATTAGAAGTGAGGAGTTGGTTGAAAAGGGAGGTGGTGATGCAGCGTTTTGATAAGCTAAGGAGTATATAGTATTAGAAGGAGGAAGTATTCAATACTTTACGTGTGTTCATTAGAATAGAGGAGTTGAAAAAAAATGAGGTACTGAGGCAACGTTTAGATTCTTTTAGGCATATATACTATTGAAAGGGAAATAATTTAAAATAATTAATTACGAACCCAACCTTAATGAAATTATCAACGTCTATACTTTTGAAAGGCTTAGTGAAAACTAAAAACTAAAATACAGACTTAACAAACTCTTCATTAATATTTTTACATCATCATTTAAAAACTAATTTATAAGAACCATTCCTTACACGACACGAATTTTTTTCAAAACATTATTAAAAACCTTCTACTCATGAAAAATTTAAAAATGGTATTAGTCGTAGCTTTAGGAGCTGTTCTTTTTAGTTCATGTTCAAAAGGATATGGATGCTTTTACGGCAATTTAAATGATCAGGATTTATCTCCAGAAAAAACACAAACAGTGTTTCCAAAGGAGTGTACATCACAAGATACTTACACCGTCACTGTAGCACGGTAAACTGCTCAAGTTCTTGATGTAAAGCCCTTATAATCAAAACTTTGTAATATTCGTTGTGACCACTGTCGTCACTGTAAAATTAATTGGTATGTCCGTTCAATCGGACTTCCCAAAATGGAAACCTATTGTCTAAATCAAAATAAAATTAACCTCTTAAACCAATTTTTCCAAAATTGAATAAAGAACTAAATCAACAAAATATGAAAAACCCAATCGTAATTTTAATCGCTCTTTGCCTTACTTTCGTAAGCACTCAATCATTTGCACAAAACGTAACATCTGAAGAAGTAGAATTCAAAAAAGGTGATATCGAACTTAGCGTCGGAGTTGGATTGTTATCTACTTTTACTTCTAAGAGTACAACAACTAAAGTACTTCCTGTAAACTTTATGTTGAACTATAGACTAAATCAGAACGTATCTCTTGGTGGATATTTCGCTTACTCTTCTACAGAGTGGAAGCCAACTCCAACAGCTGATGAAGTTCCTGATGAATACCTAGTAAATAATTTCTTCGTTGCTGGTCTTCGTGCAGAAGGTCACTTCAATAAAGACCGCATTGATTTTTATGGTGGTGCTATGTTAGGTGCAACGAAGTCAAATATCGATACAAACATTTTACCAGGTGACCCTCAGCCAGAAGGTGTTGAAATCGATTACGATCCAAAAACTAAGATGACTTACTCTGGTTACCTAGGATTGAAATATATGATGACTAAGCACTTAGGACTTTATGGTGAAATCGGATATGGTGCTTCTTTGATCACTGTTGGTGTGACGACTAAGTTTTAATAAGAAATATTTAAAGGACGGAAGTCTGAAGTTTTCCGCAGTCGTGATATCACGTTGGAGTGAAACTTCGGACTTCCGTCTTCCGGTCTCTATCTGGCAGCGCAGCTAGACAGGTTCGGACTTACTTAAGAACAACTCAAAAAATAAAGCCTCGCCCCGAAACCCTCGGAGCGACTTGAAAATAAAGTTTTGGTTTGATGAACCTCGGCGATCCCCAAATGCCGGGGTTTATCTTTTTTTGCTCCTACCTTAAAATCTTTTATTCTATTTTGAACCACAAAAGAAGCAAAAGGAAACAAAAGCCGCTAACGTAGCAAGCAATAAGAGACAGTACATTTGAACTTTTGTGGTTCAATGACACGTTTGAGGGCACACTTATCCATAGTGTACTTAACGCTTCAAAAAATTCTGACCTGTATAGCTTTAGACATAGCGACGAAGGAGTCGAAAACAGTGAGTTAATAAAGGTCATTGTCATCTCGAGCGACGAAGGAGTCGAAAAGAGTGAGTTAATATAGGTCATTGTCATCCCGAGCGACGAAGGAGTCGAGGGATGCAACAACCAAGTGTTTTCAATTTCGAGCGTAGCCGAGAAATCCATCTGTGAGAAGAGGTATTCTTCGACAACCCTAAGAATGACAAGCCTTGACCATGTACACACCTTACTTATGGATGACTCATCTTTGTGGTTCAAAGACACGTTTAAGGGCACGCTTATCTATTAGCATACTTATCCTTCAAACGAAAAAAGTATTGAACTTAGTTGTCATTCTAAGCTGTATAGCTTTAGACATAGCGACGAAGGAATCGAAGGAATATGTTAAAGTTATCTAAATATGATTATTCCCACTTTGATTTCTCCTTTTTCAAAAAAATAATTTTTACTTTTACCACTCAAGAGAACATCCAAAAAGACAGTCCAGAAGTTTAGCCTCCCTCCTGATTGTCCATTTAAAAAATCTTACACCCATGAATTTCAATAAATACTGCTATGTACATAGCGGAACCTTGTTGTAATTCATCCAAATACAAATGACTACATGATTTATTTTATGTAGCTTCTTTGTGTCGCTTTTTTGGCAGCAATGCCTAATCCCCCTTTTTCGAACATATCACCCTGATTGCAATTTCAGTGTGCACTGATCAAAACTTACAACTATTGATTAGAACTCCTTGAGCGTCTTTTGACATTCAAGGGCACTATATTTTATTGCCTAATACTATGCTGTTAAATAACTTCATTTGTTAGGTTCGGTTATTATGAAACAAATTTGGTAAACTTTAGTACTTGTCGTAATCATTAATTTGATTGCCTAGGAACTACACAACTATTCCAATTCCGATGACTTTAACAAGCAAAACTTTTTGCATTGTAGTGACATTGTTATGTTGCTCGTTTGCAAAAGCAAAAACCGTTTTAACCCCCTGTCCGGTTACCACCGACAGCTTACTTTGTGTCAACCTCCCACTACGCTACGAATTTGAAACCTCCCAAGATGATCAGGTCATAAGCCTTTGCGAATTGACCAGCGAAGAAACCTATGTACTTTACCTTAACAAACATCAGACAAATCTAACTTGTATCGCAGATATGTTTGTGAATACTGATCAAGCAACCGAAATATTAATTGAAGAAAATAATATGCTCAGCTTTAAAGCACTTGGCGAATGCGTTGATTTACAGCTAGCTATAAGTCCTTGCGATGCGCCACTTCCCTTATTTTTATCTATTCATTGCACTTCTTGTAAAGAGAAAAAAGATGATTTACAAAAATCGGTAACAAGTATCCTTGCGGATGAAAACTACACTGCCACAGAGTTAATCGAAGACATTTTTGTAAGTGGCGATTGCTTTGAAATTGTTGAGAATAGTATAGAATTTACTGGAGACGATCGCTCAAAAGGTTATTTCTCAAATGGACTTAGCTCAATCGATATCGAAGATGGAATAGTACTTTCTACCGGAAGAGTATCAACGATTGTAGGACCAAATACTTTTTACAATAATGCTACGAACCTTTACGGTGCTGCGAATGATCCTGATTTAGAAGACCTCCTGTCTTCCAACTCAAATCTATATGATATCACTGCGCTTGAATTTGAATTTACACCAACCACAGACATGGTGTCCTTTGATTTCGTTTTCGCATCAGATGAATATTGCGAATACGTGAATAGTACCTTTAATGATGTGTTCGGTTTTTTTATAAGTGGGCCAGGTATCAACGGACCTTTTAGCAACAATGCTGAAAACATAGCTCTTGTTCCGGGAACGAATGATTACATCGCGATCAACTCAGTCAACTATCTTGATAATCCAAACTATTATATTAATAATGTTCCGCTTTCGCAATACGATGCCATGCCTTCTTCATTAGATTGTGATGGACAAGCAGAGGTCGAAGGAGCAGTAACTGCCTTTATAGAATTTGATGGATTTACCACCGCCATGACTGCACAGGTTTCATTGCAAGCTTGCGAAACCTATCACATTAAATTAGCCATTGCGGATGTTGGTGATGCCTATTATGATTCCGCAGTATTTTTGAAAGCCAATAGTTTTGATGCAGGCGGAAATGCAGATGCAACAGTCATGACACCTGACGGTAATGCTTCCAACGTCATCTACGAAGCCTGCGATATGGGAGGCTTTATTTTTACACGCGCAGACGGAGATCTGTCTGCTCCACTTATCGTTAATTTTAATTTATCACCTACAAGTACGGCCACCTCGGGAGTTGACTTTCAACCATTGCCAACTTCCATTACAATTCCTGCCGGCGATTCTGTTTATTTTCTTCCGGTGAATGTTGTCACGGATATGATCGTTGAAGGCAACGAGACGATTATTTTAGATTTGGAATCTTCTTGTTCTTGTGAAATGCCTTTTGTTGAAATGCAAATTGCAGATCTGAATCCTTTAGAAGTACTCCTTTCTGGCGACACCCTATGCAACGCAGCTACGGTCACCCTTACGCCGGAAGTCTCGGGAGGATTGCTGGGGACTGGCTACACCTACTTGTGGGATACCGGTGATACGACCCCAACTATTTCCGTTTCACCAACGACTACGACCACGTATGCACTCACCGTTACTGATTTCTGCGGAAACGTATCGGAGAATGAAACGGAGGTTATTATCACTCAATTACCTACAGCTCTAATCAGCGGTTATCAACAGATTTGTCCGGGCAATACAGACGCCTTTTTACAAATTGATTTTACCGGTGAAGGTCCCTGGGATGTTATTTACACCATCGATAATACTGCACCTATCAGTATTACTAACATCATTGACAATCCTTATTTGGTGCAAGCTAATGTTCCTGGGACCTACTTGCTGTCTACGGTTGCTACCAATGGTTGCGAAGGCACCGTTCAAGGAGCGGGTACAGTTGCTGAGGTAAGTTTAGAAATTGGAATGACTTCCAATGTGGTCTCCTGTCCACAATGGGATGATGGCGCTATTGAGGTATCGGTGTCTGGTGGTTTCGGACCTTACACTTATGTTTGGAATGATGTGACCCTTAGCGGAAATAATCCTACGAACCTTCCTGTTGGAAATTATACAGTTACTGTCACTGATGTATTTGGTTGCACAGCAGAAGCTGCCATCGCAGTTGACATGGATCAAGGTGTACCGCAAGTAGAAGCTGGTCTTGACGAAACATTAACCTGCACAACTACTTCTTTAAATCTAAACGGAACTGCTTCGGCTGGAGCCAATTATGATTACCTCTGGTCTACAGTAAATGGTACTATTTTGGCTGGAGCCAACACCTTAACCCCTGAAATAAATGCTGGTGGAAACTATTTGTTAGAAGTAACGAATACGCTAACCGGTTGTGTGCTTTCTGATGAAGTACTCGTTGATTACGATACAATTTTACCAAGCCCTTTTATAAATATTGTAGGTCCCGCTACGCTCGATTGTATTTCCAATGCCACCGTTTTAGATGGAACTGGATCACAACCCGCAGGTAGTTTGACTTATGAATGGACAACCCTAAATGGAAATATCAACCCCGGCGATGTGTCGCTACCGCAAGCTGAAGTCAATGCGGGAGGTGACTATTCGTTATTAGTAACCAATGAAAACAATGGTTGTAACCAAATGACTTCAATTACCATCGGCCAAGAAACTGATCTTCCGGTGGTAGACATTATAACCCCAAATCAACTTACCTGTATTCAAACGCAAGTGAGTCTCAACGCTGGTGGCTCGTCCACCGGCGCTGATTTTTCTTATCAATGGTCTACTACGGATGGTAATATTCTTTCGGGTGATAACACACTTTTTGCAGAAGTCAACGAACCCGGAACGTACACGTTAACCTGTTTTAATACAGCAAATAATTGCGAACAATCCGCTGTGATACTGGTGGATCAAGACATAGTAGAACCAATTGCTGATGCTGGTTTAGTTCCAGAAGCATTGGATTGTAATACAGCCTCTGTTGTGCTAGATGGAATGGCTTCAAGTGAAGGTGCTGGTTTTGAATATTTGTGGACTACTGCAGATGGAAATATTGATTCAGGGGTTACCTCTATGATGCCTGAAGTTGACGAAGGAGGAACCTATGTTTTGCTGGTAACGAATATCGGAAATGGTTGTACTTCTGAAGATGATGTATTGGTAATTGAGAATAGTGCAGCTCCTACTGATATAAATTTTGAAGTAACGCCACCACTTTGTTATAATGAGCCTGGAAGTTTTGCTGCTACCTCAGTTGTAGGAGGGGAGGGGCCTTATTTATTTTCGCCAGATGAGGGAGCCAATTTTTTTGCAGATACTTTGTTTTGGAATCTTGATCCAGGGTCTTATTCTGTTATTGTTCAAGATGCAAATGGTTGTGAATACGAGGAATTTGTTGCGGTACCAAATGTGAGTCAGGTGATGGTAAATCTTGCACCAGATATGACCATTAATTTAGGAGAGAGTTATGACTTGAATGCTCGAGCAAATATTCCACCTGCGTCGATCGATACAATAGTTTGGTCGCAGATAAATTATCTTTCTTGTTTGGATTGTATGAATCCAGCAGCTACGCCTTTAGAAACAACTCAGTTTGAGGTAACATTAATTGATACGAATGGTTGCGTTGCCGAAAATCAAGTTTTGGTTCGGGTTGATAAATCTAGAAACGTTTTTATCCCGAATGCTTTTTCACCCAATGGGGATGGCGCAAATGATCGCTTCATGATTTTTGCTCGTTCTGAAAGCATCAAAGAAATCAAACGATTTGAATTGTTTGGTCGCTGGGGCGAAAAAGTATTCCAGATGGATAGCTTCCAACCCAATGATCCAACTTTTGGTTGGGATGGAAAATTGAATGGTAAGGACCTCAATAATGGTGTCTTTGTTTACTATGCAGAGATTGAATTTATTGACGGTTTTACAGAGATATATAAAGGCGATTTTACACTAATGCGTTAGAAAAGACCGAAGTCCGAACCTGTCTAGCTGCGCTGCCTACTGTATATACATAAGTCTATTTTAAATGCTCATTCGGGGTAAAAGAAGGATAATAATGAATCATTGAATCGTTGAATTCGGAATTTTGATTTTCCCCTTAACACGGTAGAAGGCAAAAATCAACGATTCAAAATTGCTCAAATTTAATAATATACACCTGAGTTACAAGTTATGTATATACGGTAGGCTGCGCTGCCAGATAGAGACGGAAGTTTTCACTCGATCATACTTTCCATATTCGAGCGAAAATTGCAACGCTTGCTTCGGTTAGTCACGGTAACTTAAAATTTTTGTTTTCATAATTCCGATTTTAGAGGGCTTGAGGATAAGCGGTTATTCTCAGCCCTTTTTTTAACAACTTCAATGGTTAAAAAATCTTAATTGTGTCACTCCTGCAGTTACAATTATCACTAAAATACCCACTTCTCACCTCAATTTTTTACACTTATCCCATATTTTGCTTGTTTTAGGCAGGCTTGGCGATATTAAATTCTTTTAAAATGTAATTTTTCATTACTTTTGAAAGGGTTAAATTAGCCACGAGCTTTATACAAGGCTGCTTGGTTCGAAGGAATTCCTATAATGAACAGTCAAAAACATCCGAACTACTCATTCTGACGACCTTTCAAATCAGAATAAACCCCAGAAAAAATCAAAACTTTACCAGTAGGCAACTTAGAAAAATAACCTACTAAACTCCTTCAGAACCAAACAGAAAAACCTTTCTTAAATTCTTTTCCTGTTCTAAACAGGTAAACGATATGCTTTAGACTATTTCCCCTCCAGAGTTATCCTTGTCGCCGACAATCACACATTACCTTTTATTTAATCAGCAAAATTTTTGTATGATGAACACTTACCCTCAAACTAGTTTGTTAAAGCAAGTCTTATTACCTCTGGCATTAATGCTTATGAGTATTTCTTTATTTGCTCAAACACAAAATTTAAAAGAGCAACAAACTGTACTTCACTACGATGAAGACAATCAAAGAATTCCTTTTTCTATTCCTCAAAATCAAGAACTCATTACGCTTTGTGGATTGGACTTAGGAGCGGAGTATAATTTACTCGCCACTGCTTTTGGTTATCCAGATTGTAATTTTAAAATTAATCTATACGTAGAAGGTGAGCTGGAAGAGTCTACAAATTCAGAGACCATTGATTACACTGATTTAATGACTTTTACCGCAGCTGCTTCCTGTGTACAATTTTATATCTCAGATTCTAACTGCGCTGATCTCGAAAATATTTCACTCGATCTTTCTGTCATGCCTACTTATTGTAAGCCTGAAGAGGATGATGGAGTGGAAAGTAGTGTGGCTGTTTTGGCGACCGATTATGACTACAGTATTGAACAATTAATCACTGAAATTTTTATCGGAGGAGGTTGCTTTGATGTTGAGAATGTACAACTAATTGGTAATACCAACGGAGCCGGTCACTTTTCAAGTGGCACAACTAACGTGGGCTTCGAAGAGGGAGTCATTCTAGCGAGTGGAAATATAGCAAACGCTGAAGGTCCTAATAATGCAGGAGGTGCTGGAACAAACTTTGGAGATACAACTAGTGATCCCGATTTGAGTTTGTTAGGAGCAGGGGCAGTCCGTGATGCTGTAGGAATTGAATTCGATTTTACACCTACCCTAGATGTGGTCAACTTCGATTATGTTTTTGGTTCAGAAGAATATTGTGAATGGGTGAATTCAACATTCAATGACGTATTCGGTTTCTTTATTAGTGGACCTGGAATCAATGGACCTTTTTCAAACAACGCTGAAAATATTGCCTTGGTACCCGGTACTGCAAACTATGTAGCCATTAACTCTATCAATCATTTGACAAACACGGCCTACTTTGTTCCCAATTCTACTGGTTGTGGAGGCGAAACAAATATGGCGGAAATTCAATACGATGGCTACACGACTATCCTTACCGCTACCGCTGAAGTTATTCCCTGTGAAACCTACCACATTAGAATGGTTGTATCGGATATTGGTGATGGTATCCTTGATTCAGGTGTATTCCTAAAAGCAAATAGTTTTCAAGCAGGGGGTCAAGCTGGCGTTTCTGTGAATATCCCAAGTATCGGTTCAGATGGAATTGCCTACGAAGGATGTTCCAATGGAGAATTGATTTTTGAAAGAGATCCAGAGAGTCCACTCGATTTAGACTACGTAGTTGATTTCACAATCGATCCTGCAAGTACTGCAACCAATGGAGTCGATTATTCTAATATTCCAACACCTGTTACTATTCCTGCAGGCCAATCTAGTATTATCATTCCATTTGATGTATTTGAAGATGGGATTCCTGAGGGGCTTGAAAACATTATCATACAGCTGGATAACCCATGTACCTGCGATGCTAGTTCTGTTGAAGTTTTAATCGACGATCTAGTTCCTCTAGATGTTCAATTGGAAGACGTAGTTGTCTGTGGTTCCGCTGACGTGGAACTAACGCCCGCTGTTGTTGGTGGTGTACCTGATCTACTTTATCAATGGAGTACTGGGGAAACATCGACAAGTATTACAGTTTCTCCCACTACTGATAATTCTTACAGCGTTACCGTCTCGGACGTCTGTGGTATGTCTGCTGAAGCAACTGCCTTGGTAGAGGTTATTCCTTTTTCTACAGCCGAACTTTCCGGTGAAGCCGCTGTCTGTGCAGAAAATACAACTGCTGAATTAGTCATCAATTTTACTGGAGAAGGGCCATGGGAATTATACTATACACAAGATGGTATTCCGGTAGGGCCAATTACTGGTATCACTGACAATCCATACACCTTGGTCGTTGATGGTGCAGGGTCTTATGAACTGCTCTCCTTAACTGATGCGAGTGGTCTTTGTCCCGGAGAAGTAAGTGGCTTTGTAATTGTTGAAACAATAGAAATTGAATTATTCCCTGATGTGATAGATGTTACTTGTAGTGGAAATGACGATGGAAGCATTTTTATAGTGGCAGATGGAGGAACACCAGATTATATCTACAATTGGTCGACTGGAGACAGTGGCGTTTTTATTGAGCAATTAACTCCAGGTTCCTATACCGTTACAGCTACTGATGCAAACGGTTGTACCACAGAAGATACTTATACTGTAAATGAAGCGCCTGAAATTATTGCAGACCTGACTGCTGATGGATCCGTAAACTGTCAATCCTCTGAAGGTGGGTCCATTGATCTTACCGTAAGTGGTGGACTACCTAATTATGAATATTTTTGGAATACAAACGACCAAACCGAAGACCTAAATAATCTTCCGGAAGGAACGTATACGGTTACGGTCATTGATGCAAATGGTTGTAGTACAGAGGCGACAATTGATATCATAGGGAACTTTGAGGAACCTACAGCTGTCGCAAATGTTGATGGATTAATTGATTGTGCAGGTGGTACTGCAAATGTATCTGGTTCCGGTTCTTCTGGAAGCGGTGGCGCTTTAAGTTATGCCTGGTATCTGGATGGAGTATTGGTTTCAACTTCAGAAAACTTTGAAGCAGTTGAAATCGGAGATTACGTTTTAGTAGTGACGGATCTAGTTAATGGTTGTACCTCTGAAGCTTCCGCTCAGGTAGATACCAATGTTGATGAACCTACTGCCGTAGCGAATCCTTTAAATCAAATCACTTGTGTGAATACTGTTGGAACGCTAGATGCTGCAGGTTCATCAGGAAATGGAACGCTAACTTACGAATGGTACGATGCGTCAGGAACATTTATTGGAACAGGTGAAACCATTAACGTTTCGAATGGAGGTGATTATATCTTAATTGTAACCGATCAATCCAATGGATGTACCTCGGAAGCTCCCGTCTCGATCAGTGAAAGTCAAGAACCTCCAATTCCTTTAGTACTACAACCCGATCAGTTAAACTGTACTACAACCTCTGTTATTATTGACGGTTCTGGCTCAACTGGAGATGGTTCTGAAACCTATCAATGGTACCTTAACGGAACACCAATTGACCAATCTGAAATAATAGATGTGCAAACACCTGGAAATTATTCACTCATTATTACCAATGGAATCAACGGCTGTACCGCAGAAGCATCGGTCAATGTTTTACAAGATATTACACCGCCGCCAGCTGCTATCGAAATTCCAGATCAACTAACTTGTGATGAGCCATCTGTATTTCTTTCAACAAATGTTGCTGGTACCTTCGAATGGCAAGATGCTGCAGGAACGGTGCTAGGAACAGATCCTGATTTGGAAGTTATGACCCCTGGTACTTATGTACTTGTAGTCACAAGTCAAGGAAATGGTTGCACCGGAGAGGCGAGTGTGGAAGTAGTTGAAAATTTGGAAGAACCAATCGCCATGACGGGCGCTGACGGTGTACTCAATTGCGGTGGAACAACAGCGAATATTACTGGAGCAGGTTCAAGTACAGGTCCCGGAATTACCTATGAATGGTACAACGAAGCAGGAGTGCTCGTTGGAACTACTTTAGATGTAGATGTAACTGAAGTCGGAACCTACACCTTAATCGTTACCAATGGCGCAAACGGATGTACCTCTGAGGCAACATCAATGGTAACACCGGATACCGATTTACCAAATATTGAAGTGATGCCTCCAGTTGATCTCACTTGTTTAAATAATACAGCAACGCTAGTCGGAAGTAGTTCAACCACAGGAAATATTACCTACGGTTGGTATCAGGGAGGCGCCTTGATTAGCAGTGATCCAACAACAGATGTAACCGATCCAGGCATCTATACTTTTATTGTCACCAACACAGACAATGGTTGTATTTCAGAAGCAACAGTAGAGGTCACCGAAAATCAAGATGACCCAATTCCAATTCCAGAAGTCAATGGAATTATTTCATGTATAGATGATATTATCTTTTTGATAGGAGATGCTTCCGAACCTTACGGTTTAATTGAATTCGAATGGCTAGACCCTTCCGGTACTGTAATTAGTAATGAAGAATTAGTTGAAGTAAATCAAGCAGGAGTATACACCTTGATTATTACCAACACTGAAAACGGTTGTACTGCTGAAATGCCTGCAATAGTAGAAACGGATGTAGACCTACCAACTCCAGTTGCAGTTCCCGATGGCATTATAACCTGTAATGAAGGCTTAGTAACCATTGATGGCTCTGGTTCTAGTGGGTCAGGTCCGATCACTTATGAATGGACTTCCGGTGGCGTTGTAGTTTCTACAGATCCTAGCATTGAAGTAACGACTGCCGGAACCTACACGCTTGTTGTGACCAATCAATTCAATGGTTGTACCGCAACGGTTGATGCAATCGTTGATGAAAATCAAGAACCACCAATCGCACAAATCGATCCAGTTGGTCTCCTAGATTGTATCAACGAAATGGTGACTATTAACGCAGGCGGTTCTTCCGGAAACGGAAACATCAACTTAGAGTGGTTAGATGAATCAGGAACTCCGATTGGAACAGGAACAAGTATTGATGTAGAAGACGCGGGAACCTACACGGTAATCGTAACCGATGACGCCAATGGTTGTACCGCAGAAGCATCTATCATCGTTGACCAAAATAATGAAGTGCCAGTACCTGTAGCGGTTAATGATGGTATTTTAACTTGCGTAAATGAAGAAGTAAACCTGACTGGTTCTTCCTCTGGTACTGGAACATTAGAATATGAATGGTCAGGCCCAACTGGTACAATCGGTACAGACAATCCAATTACAGTCAATACAGCGGGAACTTATACTTTAGTGGTTACCAACGCAGATAATGGTTGTTCAGAAACCACAACCGTAGAAGTTGATGAGAATCTAACTACACCAACTGCTGTTGGCGGACCAGATGGCAATCTAACTTGTAGTGTCGATCAAGTTACCCTTGACGGAACGGGTTCTTCAACAGGAGGCAGCATTAGTTACGAGTGGCAAAACCCAGGAGGAGTGGTCGTAAGTACCGATATTACAGCTGATGTTACAGAGGTAGGAACTTATACTTTAATTGTAACCAACACCGAAAGTGGTTGTACTGAATCGGCTACGGTTACGGTTTCTCCAGATATCAACCTTCCAATAGTTGAAGCAGGATTGCCACAGGTTTTAAACTGTGCTATTGATATGGTGACCATTACTGGAACGGTTTCCGGAAACGGTCCTTTTGAATATGAATGGCTTGACGCAAACGATGTTTCATTAGGGGCTGATTTAGAACAACAAGTAACAATGGAAGGAGTATATACTTTAGTCGTTACCAACTCAAATAATGGTTGCTCTTCTTCAGCTTCCGTTCAAGTTAGTTTAGATGAACTAGCTCCTCCAGCAGATGCAGGCACACCTCAGCTGTTGACCTGTGATGTTAATTTGGTTACCCTAAATGGAACGGGCTCCGATGGCGTTGCATACGAATGGACTGATCCAAACGGAACGGTCATCGGCTCTACTGAAACCGTAGATGTAGAACTACCGGGAACTTATCAAATTTTAGTAACAGGTGCCAACGGTTGTACCGCTTCAGCAACAGTCGATGTCGCGGTTGATGCGGAATTGCCAGTTGCAGATCCCGGAGCAGAAGGATTGTTGACCTGTGAACAAGATATGCTAACCCTTGGCGGAACGCAAACGACAACTGGTCTCGGTATTACATACGAATGGCTAGACGAAAACAATGTAGTGGTGGGAACAGACATTACCCTCGACGTAACCACTCCCGGAACCTACACCTTAAATGTCTACAACACCACAAATGATTGTGATGCAACTGGACAAGTTGAAGTAACATTGAATCAAACTTATCCAGAAGTCGATCCGGGTATCGGTGGTGAATTAAATTGTGATGTAACAGAAATCATGATTGGCGGAACAGGTACAACCACTGGTGCTGAAATTGAAATAATTTGGTTAGACGAAAACGGAACACAAGTAGGATCTGACCCTGAAATCATGGTAGAAGACCCCGGCGTTTATACGCTTTTGGTAACCAACACAACAAGCAGTTGCTCTGCTTCACAGACAGTAGAAGTGACGGAGAATGTGCTTGACCCAATTGCAGATGCAGGAGCACCTCAGTTACTAACCTGTGATGCAAATACCGTTATCCTAAACGGTTCTGCTTCAGATGGAGCAATCTACGAATGGACTGATCCAAACGGAACAGTGATCGCTTCGAGTGAAACAGTAGAAGTCGAATTACCCGGAACTTATCAAATTTTAGTAACAGGTGTCAATGGTTGTACGGCTTTAGCAACAGTTGATGTGGAAGTCGATGCAGACTTACCTGTCGCTGATCCCGGAGCAGAAGGATTGTTGACTTGTACAGAAGATATGGTAACACTCGGAGGAGTCCAAACGACGACTGGCCCCGGTATCACATACGAATGGCTCGATGAAAATAATGTGATAGTAGGAACGGATATTACGCTCGACGTAACCACTCCCGGAACCTACACCTTAAATGTTTACAACACCACAAACGATTGTGATGCAACTGGACAAGTTGAAGTAACATTGAATCAAACTTATCCAGAAGTCGATCCGGGTATCGGTGGCGAATTAAATTGTGATGTAATAGAAATCATGATTGGTGGAACAGGAACAGACACTGGTGCTGAAATTGAAATAATTTGGTTAGACCAAAATGGAACGCAAGTTGGAACTGATCCAGAAATTATGGTAGAAGAACCTGGAGTTTATACACTTTTGGTAACCAACACAACAAGTAGTTGTTCTGCTTCACAAACAGTAGAAGTGACGGAGAATGTGCTTGACCCAATTGCAGATGCTGGAGCACCTCAGTTACTAACCTGTGATGCAAATACCGTTATCCTAAACGGTTCTGCTTCCGATGGAGCAATTTACGAATGGACTGATCCAAACGGAACAGTGATCGCTTCGAGTGAAACCGTAGAAGTCGAATTACCCGGAACCTATCAAATCTTAGTAACAGGTGCCAATGGTTGTACGGCTTTAGCAACAGTCGATGTAGAAGTCGATGCAGACTTACCTGTCGCTGATCCCGGAGTAGAAGGATTGTTGACTTGTACAGAAGATATGGTAACACTCGGAGGAGTCCAAACGACGACTGGTCCCGGTATCACATACGAATGGCTAGACGAAAATAATGTGGTAGTAGGAACGAATATTACGCTCGACGTTACCACTCCCGGAACCTACACCTTAAATGTTTACAACACCACAAATGATTGTGATGCAACTGGACAAGTTGAAGTAACATTGAATCAAACTTATCCAGAAGTCGATCCGGGAGTCGGTGGCGAATTAAATTGTGATGTAACAGAAATCATGATTGGTGGAACAGGAACAGACACTGGTGCTGAAATTGAAATAATTTGGTTAGACCAAAATGGAACGCAAGTTGGAACAGATCCAGAAATTATGGTAGAAGAACCTGGGGTTTATACACTTTTGGTAACCAACACAACAAGTAGTTGTTCTGTTTCAGAAACAGTGGAGGTGACCCAAAATAATTTAGACCCAATGGCAGACGCAGGTATCGATCAGTTACTCGATTGTGGTTCAACTTCTGTAACCCTAGACGGAACAAATTCCAATGCACCTGCTGGAAGTATTGAGTACGAATGGACTAGCCCGACTGGTGTTGTGATTAGTACGGAAGCAACCATTGATGTTGCAGAAGCAGGCGTTTATCAGTTATTGATAACGGCAGAAAACGGTTGTACCTCAATAGCAGATGTTGAAGTAATGCTTGACGCAGAAGTTCCTCAACCCCTTGCAGTAAATGATGGTATTCTCACTTGCGTAAATGATGTAGTTAACCTTAGCGGAACAGTTGTAGGTGGCGGAACGATCATTTACGAATGGGAAGATGAAAGTGGTGTTTTGCTGGGAACAGATAACCCAATTGCGATTACAACAGCAGGAGTTTATACCCTCAACGTTTTGAATCAAGATAATGGTTGCTCTGGAACAACAACAGTAGTTGTTGAGGAAAACCTCGCGACTCCAACTGCAATAGCCGGACCAAATGATATGATCACCTGCGATGAAACCGTTGCAAATTTAGATGGTACAGGATCAAGCACTGGTGCTGATATCACTTACGAATGGTTGAGCCCCGGTGGCGTAACAGTGAGTACGGATATCACAGCTGATGTTACAGAAATAGGCATCTACACCATCATCGTTACCAATCAAACAAGTGGTTGTACCGAAACAGCAACAGTAGAAGTTACACCAGATGCAAACTTACCAATCGCAGATGCTGGTTTACCACAAATGTTGGATTGTAATATTGACATGGTAACACTATCCGGTACAGGATCAAGTACTGGAGGAAATATCGATTACCAATGGTTTGATCCAAACGGCATGCCACTGAGTACTAATTTGGATATTGATGTATCAAATCCCGGAACCTATGTTTTAGAAATTAC
>CALGLS010000337.1 GCA_937959375.1 uncultured Saprospiraceae bacterium | reverse complement strand
TAGCTGAATCTCCCTGTTCCACCCCTCCCCCATGTAACAATTCCCCGTCTCCCACGTCAATACTCCAAACTACCTTACTCATGAGCAGAAAATTAAAACACCTCTTCGCTATATACGCCATTCTTTGCCTCATTTTTTCTTGTTCGCTTAGCGCTCAAAATATTAGTGGCTATGTTCAGAACGACGCAAATGAACCAATTTCTTATGTCAATATTTTTGTCAAAGAACTAGCTTCAGGTACCACTACAGATGAGCGGGGCTATTACTTCATGAACATCGAACCAGGCGAATACGAGTTCATTTACTCTGCGATAGGTTTTGAAACCAAATCTATTCGAATTGTCATAAATGCTGATCCCGTTCAAAAAAATATTTGGATGGTTTCCTCTTCCGTTGAACTGGAACAGGTAGTTGTCAAGGCTTCCAAAAGAGATCCTGCTTACGCGATCATACAACATGCAATTGATGCTAAATCAAAATATCTAAAACAGGTCGATAGCTATCGAACTAAAATTTACATCAAAGCAACGGAGGAAATAGATCGAAAAGAAAAAAAGAAAAGAAAACGAGCGACTGAAGAAAAGAAAAAAACAGAACCAGCCACCGTTGATCCTAACGCCGATCCTTTCTTAGCTGCTGAAAAAGAAAAACTGAAATTGATTTCAGGTGTCAGTTTAATTGAATCGGAGGTAACACTAAATTTTCAATATCCAAAAAAATACAAAGAGGAACGTAGTGCGTACAAAGCATACGGAAGTAAGGCTGGTTTATTCATTCCTCGCTTTGGCGAAAACGATTTTAATTTTTATCGCAATGTAGTCACTATGCGTGAAGTGGCTGAGGTGCCTATGATTTCGCCATTGAATAGAACGTCTGTTTTGTCTTACAAATTCAAACTAATCGAAACTCAAGAAGAAGATGGTTTACTCGTTCACAAAATAAAAGTTACGCCACGTAAAAAAGGTAACGCCACTTGCAAGGGTTACATCTATATCAACGAAGGACTTTGGAACATCAATCGACTAGACTTAAGTTTTGCAAAAGGAGGTCTTAAGTTTTTTGATGCCTTTCGGCTAAAACAAGATTTCAAACAATTGCCTGATAGTACCTGGCTTCCTTACCGTGTCGAGTTCATCTACTCCACCAAAGCTGGTAAGTACAAAACCTTCAAAGGAAATACCTTGATGCGCTACAGCGATTATGAAAACAACTATGTCTTTCCTCCAAAGTTTTTCGGCAACGAAGTATCCGTCACGACTCAAGAAGCCTACGACCGTGACACCTCCTATTGGAAAAGCGCTCGTCCCGAACCGCTCACCATTAAGCAACAAGCACTCGTTGCCTACAAAGATTCTATCTTTGCAATAGTCAACAGTATCCCATACAAAGATTCCATTCAGGCTTTATATAATAAAGTAACTTTCCTAGACATCATTTACGATGGTGTAGGATTTCGCGATCACTTGGCCAAACGTTCCATTTTCTTTGGACCAATTCCTGACGTACTCGACTTCTCAATCGTAGGTGGATTACGAGTTGGAACACCTTACGTTTCTGTTTTTAAACGATGGAAAAACAACAAATGGGTAAGTCTCTTTGGAGACGGGAGTATGGGTTTAAAAAATAAAGACATAACAGGTAATCTTGGAGGACGCTTTCTTTACGATCCTGTTCGTCTAGCTAATTTTTCTTTTGCCGGAGGACGAACTTTCGAAGCCATTAATAGTTTTGATGCTTATCTGAATCAACTTCGAAATTCCAATTATTATTTACGAGATTACGTTAGATTTGGTCATAGAATTGAGTTGTTCAATGGGTTTTATTTAAGAACAAATTTCTCACTGAATGATCGAAAGTCTACTTCGGATTTCATTACAGGCAATATCGTTGACAGAGTTATTGACGATAAGGCTCCTATTGATTTTGAACCTTACCAAGCCTTCATTAGCGACATCAGTATTGCTTACACGCCCAATCAAAAGTTCATGTCGGAACCCAATCGAAAAATTGTATTGGGATCAAAGTGGCCTACCTTTAGGTTAACACACCAGCGCGGATGGAACAAGGTTTTTGGTTCTGATATTAATTATGACTTTTTAAACTTTAAGGTAGAGCAGGACATTTTATTCAGTTATTTTGGAAACTCAAAATACACGGCACAGGTTGGTAAATTTGTCAACAAACAAGAAGTAAAATTCATTGACCTCAAACGTTTCCGAGAATCAGATGACTGGTTTCTATACTCTGATCCTCTAAATTCATTTCAATTATTGGATACTGCTTTAGCCACGACCAGTTTATTTTTTGAAGTACATCACATTCATCATTTCAATGGAGCGTTGATTAACAATGTGCCTTTGGTAAGAGCCTTAAAAGTACATGTCGTTGCAGGTGGTGGCTTCCTCTGGGTTGCAGATAGCAAGGTACGCCATGAAGAGATTTTTACGGGATTGGAAAGGACTTTTAAGTTGGGTCCGAGGCGACGACTGCGATTAGGGGTTTATGGTGTTGCAGCTAATTCTAACATTAGTGGCCCTGATTTGGGTTATAAAATTTCGGTGGATATAATTGATACTTGGAAACGGAATTGGGATTTTTAGATGGATACTTTTGGTAAGTTAAGTAGTTCACGGAAATTGTGTTTACAATAATTTGGATAGAAAGTTTTCTTTAGACGAGTTAAAAAACGCAGGCGATGCCGTAGCATCGGCGAGAATTTTTAATGAAGTGTCAAGAAAAGATTTCATTCAAATTATTAGTAAATTTAATTCCGTGAATTACTTAAGGAGCAGTCTAATCGTCTGACCTCCCATATATAAGTTGAACAATATCGAATTTAAAATCGTTGAATATTGATTTGAGAAAAAAATATGGAGATCACATATAAAATACTGAGCCGATCTATCATTCAAAATTCAACGATTCATTATTCAACGATTCAAAATTACCTTAAACGTATATTTTGGGCTGTAGATGCTATCATACCCTACCGAAACAAAGTAACATCCCCCTGCACCATCACCTTAAACCCATCAATAAATTCCACCTCCGCCCAATACACAAACACACCACTATTCATCGGCTGGCCTGCAAAGTTTCCATCCCAACCTTCCCGCAACTCATTCGGCAAAAAGTTCTTGGCTTCGAAGACTACTTCACCCCAGCGACTATACACTTGAAAACTCGTAATCTCTTT
>CALGLS010000336.1 GCA_937959375.1 uncultured Saprospiraceae bacterium | reverse complement strand
CCTGTTTTAAGCTTGACTACCAAAGAAAAAACCGGCCTCGCAAACGCGAGACCGGTTCAAACCCTATATTAAATTTCTTATTTGTTCAGTAATAACATTTTCATGCTTGCTGAATGATCAGGGGTGTCTAGTCTGTAATATAGTAAACCTTCAGAAAGATTACTTCTGTCTAAACTTACCTCGTTATAGCCAGCTGCGTAGTCTCCTTCGATTTGTTGTAACAACTTACCTGACACATCATAAACAGATAATCTCGCGTTTGTCGCTTCAGGTAAAACAAATCCAATGACCGTTTCATTGCGGAATGGATTGGGAGTATTTTGCTTCAGCAAAAATTCGAACTCCTCTACTGCTGAATCGTTAAACCTAAGACCTACATTTAGTAAGCTTACTTGATCATCATTCTCATGTTGAGCATAAGCTTCTGCTGCAGTGAATCGAGAGTTGATCTCTAATGCCTCACTTAGTTGAACAGAACCCTTCGCCTTAAATGTAAGACTAAACAAAGCTGTTGCTTCAGTCATGTTGGTTGAGTTATTATTCGTCCAACTCGTAGTGATCGCTCCTTCATTTAATAAGCTTAAACCAAAGTTCGCTTCACTCATTCCCTCTAAATCACCAGGAGTTAGATTTACAAAGTCTAACAAGTCAGTATCGAAATTCAAAGTGTATTGATATCCATTGATTGATTTAAAATCATCAGAGCGGAATACCACTTCATAAGTCTCACCTGCTTCCATAAACTGATTGTCAATATTGAAGTTTAAATTTCCATTAAAACTTCTGTCATCAGCACCAGTTAAATTATTTGGGACGGCACTCTCATTTACATCTCCGACTTTTACTCCTACAAAATCATGTTCCACTGATGCTAACAATCCATTGATATTAACAACTTCTGGGAATGATGTTGCAAATGGATTTGCTGCATTTGGAAATACAAAATCTGCATCTACAAAACGCCAAGAAGTATTGTTCGAAAATTCTGTTTCGATCATAAGAATCATCTTTCGCAACTCTACTAAATCAAGCGTCGTTATCGAACCTGATTTGTTAACGTCAGCTGCAATCATTTTGTATGGTGAATCCAATTGATTCGCATTTAAAATGTGCTGTGCAATTAATACTAAATCGTAAGAACTTACACCGTTCATTGGAAACTGATTGTGTAGTGGTGTAATCGAATAATTCTGACCTTGCGGTACATTATTGAACGAATAGTTACCATCATTGCCCGTTACAAATTGTTGGAAGAAGCTCGCTCCTCCTGAAAGATAAACTTCAACATTTTCTACTGCTTCCATTGATGCTGTGTGAACTAAACCAGAAACATTGCTCGTCGGTTCTGAAGATCCATCAGCCGTTACGTAGAAGCTATATGAAATGTAAGAAGTATTTCCACAATTATCCGTTGCCACAAAATTCACAACTGTTTCTGTTGTTTCGTCTGGACAGTTTTGGTTCGGAGTATTAGGTCCTTGCGGAGAAATGTTCACATTCGTATCACAAGCATCAGTTGCTGACAATCCTTCCATTACCTTGTCTTTCCACGCATTGTACCAGAAGTTCAAATTAGATCCACAAACGGCTTCGTTGCAAATCCCATCTTCATAAACGGAAGTCATTACTGGAGCAGTGTTATCAGAAACATTAACTGTCGTTGTGCAAGAAGCGGTACGTCCGCAAGCATCAGTTGCAATAAAAGTAACTACCGTTGAAGTATTACAAGTAATGTTGTTGACATTCTGTGGGAAGTAACTAATCGTTACATCCGCATCACAAGAAGAATTAGCAGTAACCAATCCAGCGTGTGCCGCAAGGTAATCTGAGTTATTCTCATCTCCACATTCCAATAACAAGTTGAATGTAGGACACTCAATCGTTGGTCCATCATTACCAATGATGAAATCACGTGTAACAGGAGCGGAAGTACGTCCACAGTCATCTGTTACGGTATACGTGTAACGCATAATCGTACCAGGACAATTATCAGCTCCAATTTGTGTAGGACCTGTGATGCTTACAGTTGCACCGAAAGAGCAATCTGTCTCATAAGTAACATCTGATTCCATTGGGTTTGCCAATGATGCACAGTACTTATAGCAAGCTGGGAGCACAGATGTAATCACTGGTCCTTGGGTACTCGGTAAGTAAGTATACGTTTGCTCACAAGTAGTTGTGTTGCCACAATTGTCATTTACAAAGTAAGTACGAACAACAACTCGTGCATTACCTGGGCAGTTGTCACCACCGTTATCTGCATCCTGCGAGAAGACCGTAAAGTCATTTAAATTTGGCGTACAAATATCATCAATCGTTCCACCTAGCGCTATAAAGTCAGCTGGTGTCATGGCTGGTGTAGGGATAGTCTCAAAGCAAGAGAGCGTCATTCCTGCAGGACAAGTAATCGTAGGAGCGGTCATATCTACAACAGTGAAGGTTGCATTACGCGTTACAAAATTACCACAATCATCAGTGATCGTGTAAGTAACGGTAGTATTGCCAGTCAAACCACATTCGTCAGAAAGATTGTTGAAATCAAAATCATTGGTCACAACTACTGATCCACAAACATCATTTGAACAAGCGATCAAAGCAGCCATGTTTGCATTATTCCAAGCCATCGCTGCTGCCATATTACCAGCAAGACCATCGCATTCATGCGTTGCATCAACAGGGTCACAAGCGAATGGATTAGTTGTATCAACTACCGTAAAGGTTGCTGTTTTCGTTACAGAATTGTCACCGCAATCATCTACGATTGTGAAGGTAACAGTCATCGTTCCTGTAAAGCCACAGTCGTCACTTAGATTACCAAAGTTGTAATCGGAAGTAACAGTGATACCGCCACAGATGTCAGAAGAACAATTAGTTAGGGTGGCAATTTGCTGCGCATTCCATGCATTCGCAGCAGCTTCATTTCCAGCTAAACCATCACACTCGTGTATGCTATCTTGTGGATCACAAAGTACGGTTGGTACGGTTGTGTCTTCAGTTATTTCGAAAGTAAAAGTACAAACCACTGGAGCTTCCTCTGTAGCTGCATCGTAGGTGCCGTTTCCGTTTTCATCATCAAAAATAGTTACCGTTCTTGTAATGGTTTGACCACCTGTTGTACAAACGTCAGCCACTGCATCATCTGAGCTCATGACTACGATGTCGCCACAAGGATTGTCGCCTACAACTACATTATATGGTGCAGCAGAAACAGCAGCTAGGGTAGTAGGAGCCGCAGGGATAGTAGTCAACTGTGTACAATCGAAGGTACCAAGATCTGTGTTGGTAGGACAGGTTACTTCGAATTGACAACAAGTCGAACACTCTTCTACAAAGGTAGTCGTAGCACAAGGACTTATTCTTACAGGAGTAAGCAAAGTCACTTCATCAATAGGATCGGTACAAATATTATTTTGGAACCAATTACCATTCACATCTTGATATAAAGTGAAGGTAGGGTTACTTGGGTTTGTTGGATTTTCATCAACTTCGAAAAGACTCAATGGGCAGGTAGGTGCCACATCAGGAAGTTCACCAATGCAAACACCAATGCGGAAAGTAGCTTTGTCAAAAGTACAACCACCCGTTGGGTTTTCGTACCTAAAGAACAGGGTGCTAACTGTTGCACCTCCAACCGTGTAATTTCCATCACCTTGGTTGTTACAACCACCAGCAGTATTGGTTACCATGTTGCCAGTAGGAGCCATAGTTGGTGAGCCTCCACATTGTGCCAGTGTAAAACCAGTTGGGATACCAGTCATGCCTGTACCCGATAGACCAGAACCAATCCAAGTCATAGACTCCGTTTCTAAACCGATGATATCAACCTGTTGAAGCGTAATCGGTTCACATAAGTTTACTTGCAAAAGAAAGACACCACCATCGTTATCGAAAGCACCAAATTTGGCACCAGTCAAATCTTCATTAATATCTAAGTCAGAAAATAAAACTTCGGCATCTCCATATAGTACACCATCTAGTAGTACATCAGCAGTTGTTCCTGTACCAGATCCTGTAGCATTTGCTAAAGTTAGGTATTCGTAAGTTTCATCAGGACCACAAGTTACGCATGGAGGAACTGGGTCACAGTATGAACATACTACTTCATCGATTACTTCAGCACAAGGACTGATTACAGCTTGGGGAATAGCGATTCCACCTTCTACTTCATTTTGAATTTGACCACAGTCTTGATTGAAATAATTGCCGTTAGCATCTTGCGTTACGTTAAAGGTAAAGTTTGAACCATCTCCACCTGCTAAGATCGCAGCAGCATAACCGTCAGGATCGTTTGTAAGTGTTAGGGCTGAAACTGGGCAAACAGGTATTGCATCTACTGGATCAGCTACACAAGCTCCAATTCGGAAAGTAGCTTTGTCAAAAGAACAACCACCGGTAGGATTTGTATATCTGAAATAAAGTGTGCTAGTTGTTGCACCTCCAACGGTATATTTTCCACTACCTTGGTTAAGGCAGCTAGCCGCAGTATTGGTGACCATATTTCCGGTAGGAGACATGGTTGCTGGGCCACCACATTGGGTGAGTGTAAATCCTGTTGGAATTCCAGTCATTCCTGAGCCAGAAAGTGCGTCTCCAACCCACGTTTGTGATTCTGTTTCTAAACCAAGGATGTCTACTTGTTGAACAGTAATTGCTTCACAAAGATCTATTTTTAAAAGGAAGACACCACCGTCACTATCAAAAGCTCCGAATTTAGAACCAGTCAAATCTTCGTTTATATCAAGGTCAGAAAATAAAACTTCGGCAGAACCATAAAGAACACCATTTAGATTGACATCTGCAGTTGCTCCAGTGCCTGAGCCTGTTGCATTGGCAAGGGTTAGATATTTGAATGATTCATCTGGTCCACATTCCACACAAGGAGGTAGAGGGTCTAGACCAAGACAGGTACCTACTGAAAAGGTGTAAGCATCGTTTCTGTCATTTGATACAGTCAAAATGAAGCAATCAAAAGTACCACTTAGTTGTACTTCATCATTACCCATAAAGCAGCCTGATGCGTAAACTGTTCCTGTTGATATATCGGTTAACGAAATAGGAGCACCATTGCAATCAGTGATACAAACTTCACTATCTGCAAATAAGTTGTTGATATCGATAACAGGGTTTGTGAGCGGTGTGTCAAAGCCAAGGCTCCAAGTGTCTGTCCATGGGGTAGTACCTTGAAGGTTAGCACCAAGGAAAATTCCTGTTAGGTCTATCCCGTTTGGATCATTCCCTTCGTATTCCACTGTAGATTCAATTATAGTGTTGCATGGGGCTTCTTGTGAAATTCCTTCTCCATAATTCGGCACGTTCGTTCCTGATCCATCTTGAACAGGTCCCCAGTTAAATAGGTCAAAACAATCACCTCCACATTCTGCATCCGAGTTTGCGTTTGGAGGAGTCACTTGCGCGTTGGTTACAGCAACCATCAATACAAAACAACAAAGGGCTAGTAGTCGATGCATCGAGAAGCGTATCCTATGTCTTCTTGATTTATCATTTAAAAAGTTAATTTTCTTTTCCATGGTAAGTTTTAAGATTTGTTTGTTTAATAAAATTAGGTTAAAAAGGTTTAGGCAGTGCAATAGTATATCAGGGCACCACATAGCAAAATGCGATACCTTTTGGGATTAAAGTTTTTGATGTTTGGGTAAAAATAATGTGTCAATTCCAAAATAGAAACCATCTCATTGTCAGATGCAATGAGTTGATTTAATACTTACAGTTTCTGGTTGTATAGGTGAATTAAAATCGGTGGGCAACATTGGAAGATATTCGTTGCTTTTTTAGTTGATACAAAACTACTCACATTAAATTGAAAGAGGTTTCTCTTTTTATTTAAAAGGTGAAGAACTGCATTTCGCAAAGTATGAACGACTTTGGATATGTATTAAATCAAAAAATCTAAGTGTTTTAGCAGTGATTGCTTGTATTTTCTGCTTACGGGAATGCTGAAGTTATTTAGTAGGATTTTGTTTTCTTTTAAATCAAAACTGTCGATGAGTAGCAATTGAACCAAATAGTTTCTGTGGCATTGATGGAACCCATGTTTTTTGAATGTCAATGCAAGCTTAGATAAAGGAACAATGACAGAATGTTTTTTTTGAATGGTTTGGATAAAGCATTGATTGCCTATCGAATGAATAAAAAGAATCTCATTGATAGAAATTTTCTCTAGAATGCTTTTTGATTTGACAAAGAAAAACTCAAGAGAGGGGGGATTGTTTTTTGAAACATTTATTTCTTTCATAGTTTCGATTATTGGTTTAATAGCTTTAATACGAATTTTTTTACATTCGTATTAAATGAGGTATTAATCGAAGATATTGATAAGGTTGTAAAAAAAACAAAAGAAGAATGAGGAACTACGAGATAAAGGGGAGGAAGTAATCGTGTGGGCCGAATAGTATTATGCTCGGTAGTTAAAATTGCTGTAACTTTTGAAGTAAATCCTTTTTGTAAGTTCGACCTATGGGGATAGATCGCTGTTCTAATGTCAGGGTATTATCTGAAGCATTTACACTTTTGATCCCTTTGGTTTGTACAATAAACTGTTTGTGTACTCGGATAAAATCAGCGTGTAAATTTATTTTATCTAGTATTTTCTTTAAGGACGTTTTTAAAATATATTTTTTATCGGCTGTGTTTAGATAGCAATAGTTGCCATCAACCTGAATCCAGAGAATGTCAACTACATACACTTTATGAAGTACATTGTTCAACTTAATAAAAACGACTCCTTTTTTAGAAATGTAATCACCCCATGAGTTATCATCTGAGATATTTGGATTATCAACTTTCATCAGTGATAGCTCTACAGCGCTTTGTAAGGCTAACATTTGAAAAGGTTTGATTAAGTAAGCAGCAGGCATCGTTTTTTTTGCACGTTCGTACTGGCTATTGTCGATAGAAGCGGTAATGAAAATTAGTGGAATACTACGAGAGGCTAGATGTTCAGCAATCTGAATCCCATCTATTTGTCCATCAATATTGATGTCCAGTATTATTAAGTCGGGTTTCGTCTCTTTTATAGCTTTTAAGGCAGTATCTCCATTCTTGAAGGTTCCCAGATGCTTATATCCTAATTCCAACACCATCATTTCAATATCAAGAGCAATCAAAGGGTCGTCTTCTACTACTAAAATTCCAATATTATACATTCAAAAATCTTTATTGAGGAATCTAAAACAGCTGTATTAGCAATGTTTGCTAAGCATCCACATGAAACAAAAAATAATTAATAAAAATTAAAAAATAGCCATGAAATTAAATATTTGGTGATTATCAGCAAATCAGAGATGATTAATGCTTTTTACCAATATCTACATATCTATAAGTCTTTTTTTACGCTAAATCCTATTCCTTAGAGTAAATTTCTCATTCACACAACCAAAACGATCATTCACACAATCTAGCTATTTTACACTAAAAAAACAGCCTAAATTTACAATGTAAATAATAATCGAACGGGCAGTTCCCTGCTTGTCACAGCTTAGGCTTTGGCAAGCAGTTTTTTATTTTAGAAGTATCATGTCGTATTTTTTTTCAAGAAATTTGTTTTATCTACAAAATTATAGATGCTTTTTATGCAGGTTCTGAATAAAAAATTAGAACGTAACCTTGTCATAATTAAGTCCAATTTTTGGAAAAAAATACTTTTCTCTTCTTTCACTCTATTGTTTTTTGAACAGTTTTTTGAACAGTTATTTGACATTAATTTCAACAAGTTCAACCATTCCTTGTCGTTCCTACCATTTTCGTAAATACATTCTAATAGTAAAAAAATAGGCCTGTCACAAATGGATGGCAAAAACATAATTTAAGTCTATTGGTAGAATAGTTTTTGTTTGCATACCAACTGTAAGCACAACAAAACAAATCAGAATACAAATAATGTAATGAATTTGTTACCATTAATGTTATTTGTTTCTGGAAAAAAAATTATTTATACCCAAACGTATTTTAACATGAGAACTACTCTTCTTTCACAATTAAGAATTAAAACCTTTCTAATCGGTTTAATTCCTTCATCTCTTTCTTTTTTAGAGCAAGCTTATTTTTTGAATGGGTTTGAAAAAGAACCTATTCTAGATTCTATTAATGCTATAAAATTATGACCTCGGATTTGAAGCACTCGATGTTTCTTATTCTTAAGTCGTGATTTTATTTACTCTAAAACAAACGATAACTATAATTTTTCCTCCCCCTCATTCTAAATGCACGAATAGTGTCTATTGGACTCTTATGGGTGTATTAATGTGTTAGCAACCGCTAAACATAGTAGAAATTCCAAATTGAAAATAAACTTAAGTGTCAAAATGATTCTGAAATCATATGGATACTTGTCTTTGTATTTGGACCTCCAGGTCAAAACATATATCAACCCAAACAATTAAAATAAACCCAATTAAAATGGTAAACATATTATTACTAAAAATTAAGCGAAGATCAACTGTCTTTCCTTTCCAGAAAGGAGACTCAGTTTTGAAGATAAGCTTGTTGTTTATCCTATTAAATTGCTTTCAGGTGAATGCCTTTGCACATATCACTGAAGCTGAGTTTACAAATGATTGCAATGATTCATCAATTACTTCTAATGAAATAGGATTGTTAAAAGAAACAGATGCTTATACGTTTTGTAATAACAATAGCCCCCTTTCAATAACTGGAATAAATGGTTTTGACTTAGCTTTAATCATTGATTATTATACACCCAATTATACCGACAATGATAATAACGGAGTCATCTCACCAGGTGATGACGTAACCTTTGACATCACTGTATTCAATCAAGGGACGATAGACGCATACGATGTTAACCTTGTAGCTTACATAATGGATGGTACCACACTAAATGATCCGGCATGGAGTATTTCTGACAATGGTGACTTAGCAAGATTAATAGACCCTATCTCTGATATTACTACTATTGAATCAGATACAACTTTGTCAATTACCCTCACTATTGATACTGGTTTCCTAGGCAATCAAATAACAGCTATTGCTGAAATAGCTTACGCAACGGATACGGATGGCTCTGGAATAAATACAACGGATATAGACTCCCAAGCCGATATGATTGAACAAGATATGGTTGGAGGCAACTCTGTGACCGATAACTCAAACGGAGATGAAGATGACCATGATCTTGGAGGAGTAGCCATCGTTCAACCTTTTGATTTGGCATTAGTCAATACCTTAAGTCCAACAACTCCAGGTCCATTTGTTCCAGGAAGTACGGTCACCTTTGACATGACGATTAGCAATCAAGCGGGTGATCATGCTTACGATGTGCAGCTTGCCAATTATATTCCTACGGGGCTTACATTAGCTGATCCGAATTGGACGGTAGTAGGATCAATTGCTGTTTTGCAAAACGAAATTCCTTTTATCGGAGCAACTGAAAATGTTGTAATGAGTATCACATACACCATTGATAATTCCTTTCAAGAAACAACAATTACGAACTGGGCTGAAATCAGCTTTGCAACGGATACCGATGGCTCACTCATTAATGTTACTGACATTGATAGTCAAGCGGATAATATTAATTTCAATCAAATAGGTGAAACGAATGACTTGTCCGATGACAATGTTAATAATGAAAATGGTAATACTGGAGGTGATGAAGATGATCACGATCCAGTTCAAATAGAAGTGGTGCAAACTTTTGATTTGGCACTATTTCAAAACGTTACTTCCTATACCGATAATGATGGAGATGGTTTTATAAGTGGAGGCGATGATGTCTTATTCACCATGACTGTTTATAATCAAGGAACACTTGACGCAACAAATGTAGTGGTCACAAACTATGTGCCTACCGACATGATTTTTATTGGAGCTGATAATTCTGACTTTATAGAAATCGCTGGAATTGTCCAATCGACTATTCCCAATTTACCCATTACCACTTCCGAAAATTTAAGTATCACACTGCGCGTTGCTCCAACATTTACTGGTCAAGAAATCATTAATTGGGCAGAAATTAGTAACGACAACTCAATTGTTGCTGATGATGACTCTACACCAGATAACATCAACTTCAACGAAGTTGGTGAAACAAATGATCTGTTCAGTGATGATATTATAAACGAAAATGGAAAGATGGGTGATGATGAAGATGATCACGATCCAGCAAGGATTTTAATAGGGGAGGTCTTTGACCTTGCATTAATTATCATTTATACTTTCCCTGATTTTGCAGATAATGATGGTGACGGTTTACTCACACCTGGTGATGAGGTAACCTTTGATATGCAGGTTAAGAATCAAGGAACAATTGATGCTTTTGATATTGGAGTAACCAATTATCTTCCGGCGGGAACAACTATATACGACCCTGCTTGGGATGATTCAGATGGTGATGGAATAGCAAACTTGATTACTCCAATTAGTGATCTTACTGTGGCAGAAGGGGATACTACCATTTCAATTACGATCAGAATAAATGACAACTTCCAAGGAGATGAAATCATTGATCTTGCAGAAGTTAGTTTTGCTACAAGTGTAAATAACTCAGGGATAAATACTACCGATTTTGATTCAAATGCAGACTCGGTAAATGATGATGTGATCGGTGGCGATAATATTGTCAACAATTTTAATGGCGACGAAGATGATCATGACTTTGTTCTAATACCAGTGGTGGCTGATCCAATTACGCAAGATTTTGATTTAGCTATTAATCTAGTTTTGGACTCAGGAAATTCAGGGCCGTTTTTTCCTGATTCATTAATTCAGTTTAATATCACTGTTTTTAATCAAGGAGACCTTGATGCTTACGATGTGCAAATCCGAGATCGTTTAGTTAATGGTCTTACACTATCTGATAATAATTGGACTATCACAGGAGCCAATGCAGAACTCGTCAATCCAATTCCATATATCGCAGCTGGTAGTTCCGAAACAGTAGGTATTACTTTCCTAATTGATGACAATCCTCCAGGAACAATAATCGAAAATTGGGCAGAAATTGCTTTTGCAACAGCTACAGATAATTCCACAATGAATGAAGATGACATTGACAGTACGCCTGGTGATGGTTCCATTTCACAAGATGATGATGACAATATAGCTATATCCCTATCAGCGCATAAGTTTGATCTAGCCTTGTCGCAAAGCTATTCTTCTTATGTTGATAATAATGGAGACAACGAAATTAACCCTGGAGATGACGTAATATTCGATATCACAGTTTATAATCAAGGAACACTAGATGCGAGCAATATCGAAGTGACGAATTATATTCCTTCAGATATGATTTTTAATACTGGAGATAATTTAGACTTTACCAATCAAGGTGCAGATGCGAAAACTACTATTCCAAATATTTCTTCTGGTAGTTCTGAAACAGTAAGTATCACACTCCAAATTAATCCTAGTTTTCAAGGTGCTGAAATTATTAACTGGGCTGAAGTTAGCAATGAACATCCAATTTATTCCGATGAAGATTCAACACCTGATGCAATTAACTTTAATCAGACGGGTGAAACAAATGATCTAACAGATGATGATGTAATTAATCAAAATGGTTTAACGGGAGGAGATGAAGATGATCATGATCCAGCAATAGTAACAATCAGTGCAAGCTTAGATCAAACCCTTTCGATTACCTGTACACCTATTAATTGTAATAGCTCCAATATTGAAATTGATGCATTGATCACTTGGATTGGAATTTCAAATGACATCACTGTTGAATTTATGGGGCAAAGTCAAACCTTGGCAGTATCTTCTGGTACAACATCTCCTCAAACAGTGACCTTCGTGGTGCCTGCCGACGGAACAGTAAACAACTTGGTTTCTTCAAATGGTATTGTAACTGAAACGACTGCTGTTACCTTAACAGAATGTGCTTGTGCGAATCCTCCAATAGCGCGAGATGATATCGCTTTTACAGAATTGAACACACCTATTGTAATTGATGTGCAAGCAAATGATACAGACTCTACCAATACCGGATTGACAACTCTAGTTTTGACACAACCTTCAAATGGTTCGGCTCTTTTAGTTGGAAATAATATTTTGTATTCACCAAATATTGGGTTCTACGGAACAGAAGTATTTACGTATAGAGTTACGAACCAAAATGGCTTAACTGATGATGCAGAAGTTACTGTAATTGTAAGTGAATGTGGTGGCTCAGAAATGATTGATGCATTTACAACGGGAAGTCCACTTCACGAATTGACTACAGTCGGAACACTTTCATCAACAGATAATGGTGTAGGTATTCTGGGAGGTCAACGTATTGTTAATACTTATAATTATCAAGCTGATGCAGGGTTCAAAGTCTATACCGAAGGAGAGGCCACAACCGGATTGTTCCAATATAACGAAACCGGAGCGGTTCGAGGAGGATTCTTGTTGACTTATGAAAATTTCGGAACGCATGATTTGACTTCTGCTGGAACAAAAGGAAGTATTGATATTGCGCTAAAATCGAATCATAATTCCCAACTTCAACTACGTGTTTACAATTCTGCAACAGATTACGCAACATATACTTTACCAATCAACAGTAGTGTAAACTTGGAACTTTACAAAATATTATTTACCGATTTTGTTCCAGTAAGTGCAGGTGTCGATTTTGCTTCCATTACTAAAATTGAAATCGAGTTTGACTCTCGTAATTTTAATGGAAATCAAAATCTTGAACTTTATACTATAAGTACAGGCTGTTCAACGAATGCCTGTGATCCCAATCCCTTAGCTACTCCTTTCGCAGATTGTGATGGAGATGGAGTTGTGAATGGACAGGAACAACAAGATGGAACCGATCATACAAATCCATGCGATTATGATCCCTCAAGTCAAGATTTTTCAATTGTAACTGCGATTTGGAATGCCTTAGATTGTGATGGCGATGGTGTTGTAAATGCTCAAGAAATTCTTGACGGAACTAATCCACAAAAGTCATGTGATTACAATCCTGCGAGCGTCACTGTTGCACAGTCTTCAGAATGGAATCTACAAGATTGCGATGGCGACGGAGTTTTAAATGAACAAGAAATATCCGATTCAACTGATCCACTTGATTTTTGTGATCTAGAGCAATCTAGCATAACGGTGCCTTCATCAACACAATGGAACGATCAAGATTGTGATGGTGATGGTGTCTCTAATTCAATTGAATTAACAGACGGAACCGATCTAACAAATCCTTGTGATTACAACCCCAATAATCAAAACTTAAGCAATGTTACTGTATCTTGGAATGCATTAGATTGTGATGGAGATGGAGTGACGAATACTCAAGAAGTATTAGACAATACCAACCCACTAAATCCTTGTGATTACAATCCAACGAATCAAAATTTAAGTAATGTCACTGTAGTGTGGAACGGATTAGATTGTGATGGAGACGGAGTAACGAACGGTCAAGAAATATTAGACAATACAGATCCACAAGCGCCATGTGATTTTGATCCAAATAGCAGCACACTTGCAACATCCACAGTCTGGAACGCATTGGACTGCGATGGAGATGGGGTGTCAAATGCAGTTGAACAAACAGATGGAACCAACCTTGTTGACCAATGTGATTATAATGCCGCGAATCGAAATTTAAGTAATGTCACTGTAGCGTGGAACGCATTAGATTGTGATGGAGATGGAGTAACGAACGGTCAAGAAATATTAGACAATACAGATCCACAAGCGCCTTGTGATTTTGAACCAAATAGTATCACACTTGCAACATCCACCGCCTGGAATGCATTGGACTGCGATGGAGATGGGGTAATAAACGGACAAGAAGTTTTAGATGCAACAGATCCACTTGATCCTTGTGATTTTGAATTAACTAGTATTACAGTTACGCCATCGGATGAATGGAATCTGTTAGACTGTGACGATGACGGAACGACAAATGAAGATGATCCAGAACCAAATAATCCTTGTTTTCCTAATTCACCAACGCTTGCTGCAACGTTTTCTTATTCTATCAATGCTGATTGTACTTCTGGTGACCTGACCTTAAACGCTAGTTTGACACCTGCTCTCGGAGCTATTGTAAGTATTGATTGGTCGGGGCCAAATAATTTTTCTGCTTCAATTGAATCGCCAATAATTGCAAATGCAACAATGGCAGCGAATGGAGAATATATTGTAGTAATTGCTGATGACAATGGTTGCTCTGCTTCTGATACAATTGAAGTGCAAACGATTGTAGAATCAGAAGACCAACCTCAGATCACGGGAGCTAATTCAATTTGTGAAGGTGAACAAATAGTATTGAGCATTCCTCAATATCAAGGAAGCACGGTGCTTTACAATTGGACTTATCCAGGTGATGGTACAAATATTACGGGGCTTGGAACCAACGAAATTATAATTAATTCAGCCTCTACTTCGGATTCAGGTAACTACTCAGTAGAGGTCACAACTGAAAATAATTGTATCCTTTCTGTCAATCCATATGCAGTGGAAGTTCATGAGGGTTTAGTTATTTCAGCTTATTCTGATGTAGGAGAATGTATAACTCTTGGAGCAGATATAAATTTGAATGCTGTGATCGCTGGAGGGCCAGGAACCTATGATATATTGTGGACAGGACCTCAAGGATTTACCTCAACTAACTTAAGTCCTCAAGTACTAAATATTTCTGAAAATAATCTAGGTGAATATGCTCTAATTATCACTGACTTAAATGGTTGTACTAGTTCAGCTACGACTGTTGTCAATGCTGGAATTGCCCCAACGACACCAGCTTTAACAGTAATAGAAAATAACTTATGCGTCAACGAAATACTCGAACTTCAAACCAATACATACGTGGGTTCAACAGTAAGTTATCATTGGGTACTTGAAGGAGTTTTAGATACAACTTATGAAACAAACAATCCAAGTCTTTTCATCCCTGATTTAAATAGTTTGGATGAAGGTATTTATTCTGTTTACGTTACAGTGGATGGCTGTCCTTCTTCGATATCAGCTGGTCAATTTGTAGCTGTTAATACACAAGCAGAAATAGCAGTGGTTGCACCAGATATTGTTTTTTGCGAAGGCTCAGAAATAGTATTAACAACGACTACCATTGCAGATAATTATTATTGGACTGGTCCGAATGGATTTACATCAAATGAACAGAATCCGCCAGCTATTTTGAATGCAACTGCCTTGGAAGCAGGGGAGTATAATTTGATTATTAGTAATAATGGATGTACTTCGGATGCGGCGACTGTAATGGCTACTTTTGAAGAACTGCCTGAGGCCCCAATTCTCATTATGCAAAATTCAATTTGTGAAGGTGAAGATATTGTACTAACAGTTGTGGGAGGTAATGCAAATTCTTATCAATGGATCTCACCTTCGAATAGTCCTAACGGAGATTTCGGAGATCTGAATGATCCGAATAACGTGATTTGGACAACTTCAGCAACAACAACTATTTCGCAAGCAACACATCCACAGTTTTATGAGGGGGGTACTTGGACGGTACAAGCACTTTCGCAAAACACGTGTATTTCTGAATTATCAGTAAGTCAATCATTGGTCATTAACACTGTTCCTGAAACACCTATTGCAACGAATAATGGATCTGTATGTAATAATGAAATTGTTCAACTTTACGCAAGCTCAGTTCCAAATGCTGAATACAAATGGTATGACAATGACCCTTATGCTTCCCCCTCTGCGGCGGTACTGATATCGACCGACCAGAATCCATTCTTTGCCAATTTGCCAGCAGGCCTAAATGCTTTCTATCTAACAGTAAATGTAAATGGATGTGAACCCACTCTTGCTGCAATGACTGAAGTAGAAGTAAGTGCGTCTACAGTTGTTCTGAATGCGGAAAATACAGGGCCTTATTGTATTGGCGATGTTATCCAATTAGAGGGCCCTAGTATTCCAGGTGCAACATATTTCTGGACTGGACCAAATAACTTCACTTCTTATTTAGAAGATCCGATCATCGAAGATGCTGACTTAACAGATGAAGGTGTTTATACATTAATTGTGGAAGACCCAATGGCGATTTGTCCTTCACTCCCAGCTACCACTGACGTCATAGTGTCTACACCACCCGAAACACCAGTGGCTTCATTTGAAGGCCCTATCTGTGAAGGAGATCCAATCTATCTCTATGCTAGTGATGTGCCTTCCGGAACGGTTGTCGTTTATAGTTGGACGGGACCAAATGGTTTTATATCAGACGAACAAAATCCAGTGATTCCTGAAGCAGGAAGTCTAGAAGCGGGTAATTATAATTTATTAGTATTTGTTGATGGATGCGCTTCCTTAGTTAGTGCTCCAATTAATGTAGTTATTGATTCACTGCCGGCCACTCCAGTTGCTTTCAACAATACAACTCCGACTGATCCTATTTGTGAAGGCGGTGTGATTGAGTTGTCAACAGACTTTATTTTCGGTGCAACTTATCAATGGTATGGACCTGGTGATTTTGAATCAGAATTATATAATCCAATCATTACAGATGTAGATTCCATTCACCATGGTGAATATATGGTTTATGTAACCATTGATGGTTGTACCTCACTAGCTGGATTAACTGCTGCTTATGTGCAACTTGCACCAGAAATGCCAGTCGCAATAAATGATGGACCTATTTGTATTGGTGAAAACCTGACCCTGAGTGTCGCTAATTATAACGCTTCGGCTAGTTATGAATGGTTTTATGAACCAACCAATACATTCGTTGGCTCTGGTCCTGCAACCACAATGTTGGATGTTACGGAAACGAGTACCTATTATGTAGTCTCAACTCTAAACGGATGTCATTCAACTTCAAACGTTGAAGGAACATTCGCAGAAACAGTTGTTGAAGTAGATACACCATCTCCTGATGTAGCATACGCAGGTGACGATATCATACACTGCGATGACTTTGTATCGATTGAAGCATATCCTGTAACGGTTTGGAATGGGCAATGGAGTATGATGGATGAAGACACTCAAGTCGAAATCCTCAATCCGAATGAAGAGGCAACTGCTGCTAATGAACTGGAGGTAGGAGAGAATATACTCCTCTGGTCAATTCAAAGTGGTGCCTGTGGAATTACTTCTCAAGATACTTTAGTGGTTACTTATCTGGTCGGGCCAGAAACGCAAGATGATGCATACTCAGCGGTTATCAATACTTCGGTTAACGAAAATATGATTCGCAATGATTTACTGAACACGGATAGTTTTAGCATTGTGTTGGTGGAAGATGTATCGAATGGATCACTTGAAGTGAATGATGATGGAACATTTGTTTATACACCAAACCAAGGTTTTGTAGGTGTGGAAGAATTCACCTATTTGCTTTGCAATGAACACTGCCTCGATCAATGTTCTGAATCGGTAGTAAGGATGAGTATTGGAGCAGATGCCAATTGTGTTGCTCCTGATATTATTACACCAAACAATGATGGATTGAACGACTCGTTTATCGTACCCTGTTTGTCGAATTACGAAGGCAGCAACCTTTGTGTTTATAATAGATGGGGCGATGAAATTTTCCACAGCGAAGATTATAAAAATGACTGGGAAGGAACTTATAAAGGAGATGACCTACCAGTTGGAACTTATTTTTATGTACTAAAAGTGAATGACGGAAGTGACTCAATTATGAAAGGTTACATTTTTATTCAACGATAAGAGAGACTTTAAAGAACTTCAATAGACTTTATTCTGAGCTATTTTGCATAGGAATCAAATAGATATTTTTTGACAGATCGAAGCTCTTTTAAGAGCCCGTCTGGCCACCGGACAGGAGCATAGCCATAGCTATGGGCGATTAAAAAGCTAAAGTACTGGTGAAAAAAATCTTTTGAGGACATACAAATTAATTTAGAATAAAGTCTAATTATAGAAAATTATTAAATCGAGAAATAATATGAGAAAGATACAATTATTGGTTGCTTTGTTGTTCATGCTGGTTAGCAGTTATGCGCAACAGGAGGCTCAATATACACAATTCATGTACAACAAGTTGACACTGAATCCGGCCTATGCAGGATCTGCAGGACAGCCTTGTATTTCATGTTTGCATCGAAGTCAATGGATAGGTTTCGAAGGAGCACCTTCTAGTCAAGTTGTCAATTTTCATATGCCTGCTTTCTCAAAAAAAGTGGGTTTTGGAGCTTCATTATCACATGATAAAATTGGACCGACGCATAGTTATTCGACTGCTTTGATGTATGCCTATCGTATTAAGTTGAAAAAGGGCATACTTAATATTGGCCTTCGTACAAGCTTGCGTTTTTATCAAGTTAATTGGACGGATTTAGAAGCTACTCATGGTGGAGACACAGATATTCCTACAACAAATACGAGTCGTTTGCTTCCCAATTTTGGAACAGGAATTTACTATGAAAATGAAAAATTTTATGCAGGTATTTCCACTCCAAATATTTTGAACAATGATTTGTCTCATGATTATCTAATCAGTAATTCTGATTTGGGAAGATCTCGTAGACATCTGTATTTGATGAGCGCTTATCTTTTTAAGGTGAGTGGAAATGTGAAATTTAAACCCGCGGTCTTAGTGAAGTATGTCCACAATAGTCCAGTAGATGCAGACTTGAATGCCTCGTTTATTTTTATGGATAAGTTATGGACAGGCTTGAGTTATCGATTTGGAGGTGATGCTTACAATGGAATAGGAGAGTCTGTTGACTTATTGATTCAATATCAAATATCGCCATCAATAAGAGCCGGTGCTGCCTATGATTTCACCTTATCAAAGATTCGAAATCATAGTTCTGGTACAGTAGAATTACAATTGGAATATTGCATCCAACCCAAGAAAGAAAAACCAGTGTCAAACCCTCGATTTTTTTAAACATACTCTTAGCTAATAAACCGAAGTTGTTTAAGAATTCGAAAAGAAGCTGAGAAGAAGATATTTTTGATCAGATCGATGCTCTTTTAAGAGCCCATAGCAGCGCTACGGGCGATTAAAAAGCGGAAGAGTTGAACAAAAAGATCATTTCGCAAGCATTTTTGGAGTTTTTAAACAACTTCACAAATAAATTTTATTTCAAGATGAAATCAATACACATATTTTTATCAATTAGTTTTTGTTTGAGCTTTTTTGCTGCCCCCACTTTTGCTCAAAAAACAAAGAAGGATGAATCAGCTGATGAGACGTATGACAATTTAGGTTACAAAGCCTCGATAAGACTTTTTGAAAGCAAAGAGGTACTGGACATGGATGATATGTCTAAGTTGGCAAACGCTTATCGAATGAATCATGATACCGAAAACGCAGAGTTCTGGTATAGTCAAGTCGTTGATAAAACAAACAACGTACAAGATGTCTTTCATTATGCACAGGCTTTGCAAAACAATGGTCGCTACAAAATGGCCAAGCATTATTACTTAAAGTATGATGAGATGGCAGGTGGTCCAGAAGGTGCGGATCAACGTGGTCGTTTATTGGCAAGAGCAATCGATCGCATGAATGAATTTCAACACACCGCAGCCACTATTACAAATGAATCTTTAATCAATACTGAAAAGCTAGACTTTAGTCCTACTTATTACAAGGATGGGATCATCTTTGTATCAACCAGAAGTGTGAAAGACGAAACGGAAAGAGCAACAGAGGCGAAGGATGATTGGATTGAAGATAACTACATGGCTTTATTTTATGCAAGGGCAAATGATACGGGTGAGTTAGATGATGTTAGAGAATTTGCGCTAGACATTACCAGTCGCTATCATGAAGGACCGATTTCGATTAGTCGCAACGGTGAGCGAATTTACTTTACACGAAACGACTACACCAATGAAAAAAGAAGAAACAGCAGCGATGGGATTATGAAGTTACAAATTTATACTGCTGTAAAAGATTATGATGGTTGGTCGGAACCTATGGAAATGCCATTTAATACCGTCGAATACGATGAAGCACATCCCGCGCTTTCTCCAGATGGAGGAAAAATATATTTCTCATCAAATAGAGCTGGAGGAAAAGGAGGAATGGACTTGTATGTTTCAGAATTTAAAAATGGAAAATGGAATGAGGCTAAAAATATGGGACCCGAATTTAATACCCCTGGCAACGAAGTGTTTCCTTACGTTCATGATGATGGTACATTATATTTTGCATCCAATGGATGGGCTGGATTAGGAGGCCTTGATATTTATTCAAGCACTCCTACGGGTGAGAGTACTTGGACAAAGATTAAAAATATCGGTACGCCATTTAATTCTAAAAAAGACGATTTTGGGTTTGTACTCAATCTACTAAAAACGGAAGGTTATCTAAGCTCAGCACGTAGAGGTGGACGAGGAAAGGATGACATTTATAGTTTCGTAATGCCTCCTCCAACTGAAGCACCTATCGCAGTAAGTATCTGTGCTTATGAAAAAGGAACTGAAACGAAAATCAGCGATGTGCAATTTGAAATAAAAGAACTCATGCCAGATAATTCTACGGCGAGTGTCAATAATGATATGTTGATGACTCTTGAACAAATTGGCGTTACCAATGAATATATTCTAAAATTAAAAGAAAAGGCATTGGTTAAAAAAGATGAAAACGTTGTAAAGATTTATAATACCAACCAAGAAGGAACGGTTGAAACCTTTTTTAAGAAAAATCGAAACTATGTGATCATTGCAAGCAAAGAAGGATTTCAAATCGCAGAGGAAAAACTAGAAGGAGCAAGCTTAGAAGGTGTCGCTGCTCATCGATTTTGTATCCCCTTAGAGAAGTCAAATTGCGTAGGTATCGAAGGATTAGTGAAGCATGAAAAATATGGGAATGCGATTCCGGGAGCAACGGTGATTATGACAAATTTGTGTACGGGCGATGATGAAAAAATAATTGCTGATGCCAATGGAGCCTTCGTTTTTCCTTGTGTACCCTGTGCTTGTGATTTCATTTTAAAAGGTCAAAAATCAAATTTTGTTGAAGGATTTAGTAAGCAATCGACCAGTGGCGAAAATTGCAAATTAGGTACTGCTCTTTCAACAACCATTTTACTCGCTAACGATGTTGAAAAAATAGAAGCCCTTTTCGAAAAGACAGGAAAGAAACTCGAAGAGGGAGCGATTGTGGAATTAGAAAACATCTATTACGATTTTGATCAATTCTACATTCGTGAAGACGCAAAAGATGAACTTGATCATGTTGTAAATTTGCTTAAGAAATATCCAGCTATGACCATCGAACTAGCTTCTCATACCGATGCTCGTGCCTCTTCTAAATATAATGAAAAGCTTTCTCAAAACAGAGCAAATGCAGCCGTCCAATATATTGTTTCTCAAGGAATAGCTAGCTCAAGACTAGTGGCGCAAGGATATGGCGAACGTTCACTTAAAAATCGCTGCGCTGATTCAGTTGATTGCACCGAAGAAGAACACCAGCGCAACCGGAGAACCGAAATCAAAATTCTAAAGTTAGACAACAAAAACATTGAGGTGAAATACATCGACAATCAACCTGAGAAAATTGATTCGGCTAAGCCAAGTCGAAAAAGTAAAGGTAATTAGAATAAGTTGGAGGTTGGAAGTTTACTTAATCGCGGATCCTGTATAGTGCCAGGTAGATTCGAATTAGTGGGCAACTTCCCACCTCCAACTTCCCGCTTCCAACACAAAAAAAAGCCGTCGAATTAATTCGACGGCTTTTTTAAGTTCTTAGCGCAGTATCGTAGTTTGCCCCGAGACACCTTCTCGTTCGTTATCAATATGTTCTACCTCGACATACCAAACGTACACGCCAGGGTTCATCGCTTGGCCTCTGAAATAGCCATTCCAACCTGTTTGTGGATCATTGATTTCAAAGTCTTCCGCAAGGAATACCTGCTCCCCCCAACGGTCATAAACTCTAAACGAAAGTACCTTAGTGCCTGGTCGACCATGTACAATCAGCAAGTCATTATTGCCATCTCCATTTGGTGTAAACGCAGTGGCAACATGTACCGGACGGAACTTCTCAACGGTAACCGTTACATCATCTCGATCTTCACAACCATTTCCATCAATAGCGTATAATTCAAAAGTTGTTGTGTTATTGATAAACACCCATGGAGCGCTACAGTCAAGAATATTTAATGAATCATCACAAACTAAGCTTGGCTCATAAGGAGGCAACCAAGTGTAGCTGATGCCACCTTGACTATTTGAATGGTTCGCCTGTAATTGCATACTATCACCAACTTGTATAGACACATTTGCTCCAGCATCTACCCAAAGTGGTTCGGGACTATCAACCGTTGCTTCCGATTCAAAAATACAACCATTGGCATCTCTAATGAAGACTGGATAAGTGCCACCAGGTAAACCTATTTGTAAAGGCGATCCATTGTATTCCTCACCATCAATACTATATCTAAATGGCGCTGTTCCTCCAGTCACCTCAATGCTAATACTTCCGTCAAAACTATTGTGGCAAGAGGTCTGCTCTGTCGTAACATTAGTATTGATGGCAGGAGGCGAATCAATGACCGTACCTGAAATATCAGTACAACCATTTGCATCTGTAATAGTCAATTGATAAGGGCCTGCACTCGAATTTTCAAATCCTGATTCAGTGTTTCCATTTGACCAAAGATAATCGAAAGGTGCTGTACCTCCGCTTACAATCGCAGAGATACTACCATTAAGATCACCCGGACATAGAACAGCTTCCGTGTCATAGCTGACAGAAATATTTTGTGGTTGCTCTATTAGTACATCAATGGAAGTTGAACAACCATTGTCATCCGTAATTGTAACGTTATAAGTTCCCTCAGAAAGGTCCGTTGCTGTTGCGGTAGTTTGGCCGCTAGCATTCATATCCCATAGGAAAACATATGGGGCCGTACCACCTGCGCCGCCTACTGTTGCTGCTCCGTCGTTGCTGCCAAAGCAATTGACATTATCTATACTCTGAACAAGTGAGCCTATCTCGGCAGGATTGTCAATCATGATTGAAGCAGTACCTGTACAACCTAGTGCATCTGTTACAATAACAGAGTAATCTTGTCCACCAATAGCATTTGTTATAGAAGTACCACTATTACCGTTTGACCATAATATGCTAAAGTCATTAGGATCAGCAGCGGTATTGTTATAATTGATGGCGTCAATTGTAGCAGTACCATCATTTCCATTAAAACAGAATGCGGAGGTCTGTGATAAGACAAGATTGATTTGTCCTTGCTCTTGAACGATTGCCGTATCAATAAATGTACAACCGCCATTGTCAGTGATGGTCACGTAGTGTGTGCCTTCCGGCAAATTATTAACCGAAGCAGTGGTAGAACCGTTTGACCACAAATAATTGAAAGGTCCAGTTCCTCCACCAACATTAACAGAAGCAATTCCATTACTAGCACCAAAACAAATGAGATCCATGTCAGTCATCGTCGACATGATTCCTGTTGCTGGTTCTGTGATGACCAACTGAGTAGTACTCGTACATCCGTTGGCATCTGTGACCAAGACGTCATAAGTTCCAGCGTATAAATTGTCTATATCTTCCAGCGTTGAATTATAATTAGATGGCCCCGTCCAACTAAAACCGTATGGGCCAGTGCCACCAGTTACACCAAGTTCAATGTTTCCTGTGTTGTTACCAAAACAGAGAATATCGTTTCCATTTATAGTCAAATCAATCGCAGAGGTTTCAGTTATATTGACCGTCTCACTGTTGGTGCAACCATTGGCATCTGTTACAATAACAGTGTATGATCCAACTGCCAGATCGATTGCAGTTTGAGTCACCTGATTATTAGCCGCTGCATCCCATTGGTATTGGAAAGGCATGGTGCCTCCTTGTGGTTGAGCAGTTGCCGTTCCTGTAGATCCGCCATTACAGCCAACATTGTTTTGGGTAAAAGTAATTCCAATAGCATCTGGTGAGTCGATCGTTGTTGTTACGACTTGCGAACAGTTATTTGCATCAGTAATGGTAATCGAGTAGTTGGTCGCAATCAAGTCTGTTCTCGTTGAGTCTGTAATAGCAACGTTGTCATTCCAAGCATAAGTATACGGATAAGTTCCACCGTTTGCAGCTATAGAAATCGTTCCATCATTTATACCAAAACAAGAAGCATCATTTACATCAATGGCACCTGCTTGAAGTAGGGTAGGTTCATTAACCGTCAACATTAAAGTTGCCGTACATCCAAAACTATCTGTAACAATTACGTTGTAATCATTTTGTGTCAAACCTGTAGCGACATCAGTCGTTTGTCCAGCCGGATCATCCCAAACATACGTGTAGGGTATTGTTCCTCCCATTGCTACAACGGTAGTAGTGCCATTGGCATCACCAAAGCATAATGCTTCGGTTGCAGATCCACTAAGCTGTATCGCTGAGTCTTCAAAAATAGAAATAGTTATTTCTTCAAAGCACCCCAATGCATCGGTTACGAGAACAGTGTAGGAGCCTCCATTTAAGTTTGCAATAGCATCCGTGTCTTCACCAGTATTCCATGCGTAGCTGTATGGTTCTACACCACCAGCCACACTAACACCAGCGGTACCATCTGCTAGTCCATTACAACTTACATTTGTTGATATTGGTGTTAGAATTAATGATTCTGGTTGGTCAATGCTTACGGTGTCCAAAACAGAACATCCACTAGCGTCAGTAATGGTAACAAAATAATCACCAACCACTAAGCCCGTAACAATAGAATCAGCTGATCCAGTACTCCATATAAAGGTATAAGGTAATGATCCTCCATTTACTTCGAAAGTGGCAGATCCTTCACTACCACCATTACAGTTGGCATTTGTTAGTGGAGTAGGGGTGGTTACCATTGAAGGAGGTTCGAAAATATCAATGATCTGACTGGTGCTACAACCACCTACATCGGTCAATATAACCGTTTGTGGTCCACCAGGAACATTATTAAAAATACCAGTAGAGTTGGTTTCACCATTTAATGTAAATTCAAAAGGAGGGAAGTTACCGTCGGCTGAAACGCTAACAGAAGCATCACTCGCACCGGCACAACTTACTTCCGTCGTATTATTTACAATGATATTTGGCGGTGTACAATCAATCGTTGTACAAGTTAAGGTATCAATGAATCCATTACAAAAAGCAAGTCCTCGTACCATGATGGTAACATCGGTGTTGAGATTTAGATTGTCAACAAATTGGTTTAGAGGTCCTGGGCTAGCCAGCATCCAAGGTCCGTTGTCAATACTCACTTCGTATCCTGTCGCACCTGGAACTTCTGGCCAAATGAAATCAATGCTGTTAGATGTGATGTTGTTACAAATTACTTCTGGAGCAGGTAGTGTTTCTAATACGGTAATAGTAATTGAATCAGAAACAGAACATCCATAGGTATCAATTGCAGTTACTGTATAAGTCGTGGTTGTATCGGGTGTGGCAATAGGATCAGCGCAATTTGTGCAACTCAATCCATCCGTTGGTTCCCAGATATATTCTTCAATTTGGTATAAAGGATTGAAGGTAATTTCCCATCCGAGTAGTGTTCCGTTAAGTCCACCAGTATCATCTTTTAATAATAGTTGCCATTCACCATTTGTAGGACCGCCATATAGATCTGACCACTCGCCCTCTGGTTGGAAGTTACCAGTAAATGGTGCTGCAGATGCTGGAGCACCAACCTGACCAAAGGTGATCGGGTCCATTGAAAGTGGTGTAAAACAAGTTTGGGTGTAATCATCACCACTACCACCATTATCAGTTGTTAGCTCTAGGAACTGTCCACCAGGAGCAACCAAGAAAACATCGACATCACTAATCCAAATGTGATCTACATCAATACAAACACTTAGTATAACGCCTTCTTCAAGTACAGGTGGTTGTACACCAAAAACCTGAACAGGAGAGTTCGTAGGTGGCGGTGGAGGTATTGGTGGATTATTGTCATCTATCGTCACAATAGCCATGTCTACATCATTACTAAATGAAGGAGGAGGAGGCAACGTGATTGGAGGCTCTGCATTTAAATAAACAGGCAATGATTGTGTAGGTAGGTCTAGACATACGGTGGTGTCTGGTCCAAGGTCTGGTGGTACAATATCATTATCTCGAATAAAGAAATAGAAGGTATCTCTCTGACAGGGGTCTACCTGTATATCTACACCAATCGTTTCTACGCCTTCAGCAATGCCATCATCAAATGCGACAACAGGCATGCTAACAGAGCTATCACCTGCTGCGATGAATAAGTCATCTGGAATAAACGTATAATCAACGCCATTCTCAGCAGTTCCAAAAATCGTGTAATCAAATATTAGATCTTCTTCGACAGGGGATCCAACTGCAAAAGATAAAAATCCTTCGGTACAACCTTCTGTGATGGTACCATCTAAACTCACTGTTTGCGTTTCAACTTGTATTGCTCCAGTACCAAAACTTTTCGCTTCAAGGAAAACGGCAGAATCATAAATTTCATCACCTCCATCTCCTATAGCAAGTACAATGGTGTATTCCAAACAAGGAGTTACCACTGCCTGCGCAATAAATACATCGAGGTAGGCGCCATGTATCAAAGATGGGCTACCGCTGTTGTCATTATAGTATTGGGCATAGTCGTAGTTACATTGGGGAGGGTTGACGCCATCAAGGTTTACATTATTTACATTTACAGGAATGTCTGTAAAGGTTAGACCACTAGGGTCGATTGGATCAGGGATCAAAGCAATATTTTCACTGTTATTGGGGTAAGGGCCATTAATGCCTGGGCCGTAGATAAAGAAACCAAAAACATCAGTTACAAAACCACAGGTAAAGTCAGGATACTCCTCAGATGCAAAAGTATATTTGAATCTTAGTGTATCACTGGTAGGAATAAATGTAATAGAATAGAGCGAAACGTCGCGGGAAGATACGTTCGTAATTGCATCTAAGTATTCATTATTAGATGCTCCGGTAGTGTTTCCATTGGTAATACCGTTTTCTGCTCCAGCTACTGTATTAGCAAATCCGCTTGACATAACAATACCTCTGTCGATACCAATATTATCTTCTCCATTAGTAAAATATCCTACGGCTAAGTCGTCTCCATTGTAGGTGATGTTGGTAACTTCAACACCGTCACCCAAAAATACGGTTGAAATTAGACTTTCAGGAGTAAAGATGGGGCCGGTTGGTTGCACCTCAATTTGAGCAGATAAGTTTTTTACGCTAAGTAATAAAGCGCAGCAAAACCATATTCTAATGAGGTTTTTTGGTAAAATGATTTTCATGATTGATTGTAAGTTTCAACTCTCGGTTAAGAACAAATATTAGTTAGGCTAAATTTGATCATAATATATGGGCAATAATACTGATAAATATGAGAAGGGATTGTAATAAATCAGCCAAATCGACCTTTACTTTTTGCCTAAAATTACCATTTGTCAAGGGTAATAGCTTTTGGATAAAGTTGTCTTGACATTCGTCAATGAAATACTTTGATCCTTGTGTTTTGTTTCCTTCTAGTAAAGTTAAGTATTCTGAAGATCAAAAGTTGGTAAAAATTTAGCTGAAGTTGAATCTGTCTTAGAGAAAATCGGTAAATGTTAAATTTTAGACGACAGAAGACTGAAAAATAGTGTATTTGAATCTTTGAATCGGCGGAGATATTACTCATTTGAAAGGAAGATACTTGTATTTTTTCCCTTTGAAAATCTCGAGAAGTTGGAAAAACGACTCAAACGTCCCATTAAACCCTAGTTTTATCGAATTTCATATGAAATCTTGCTATCATAAAGCTATTTTTACCGTCAAGACTTAGGAACCTTGCTTGAATGCAAATTTCTATTCAAAAGCTTATTACTCATCAAAATGATATAAATGAATTTTTTTAAGACAGTTCTTGCCTCTTGTTTGGGCGTTGTACTAGCTACTTTTGCTGTTTTCCTTATTGGAAGTATGGTATTGGGATCCTTAGTAGCTGCTGGAGACACAGCTAAAAAGGTGGAAGCGAATTCCATTTTGGAAATCAATTTTGGGAAACCTATCCCCGAAAAAACAAACAATATAGCTACAGATCCTCTGGCCTTTGAAACAGAGAGTGTGCTGGGACTACATGATATGGTTGCTGCCATTGAAAGTGCAAAGGATAATGATAAGATAAAAGGTATCTACCTCGATTTGAGTGCGGCTCCGGGTGGTCGAGCAACCTCATCTGTTCTACGTGAAGCCTTGGTTGATTTTAAAGATAGTGGGAAGTTTATCCTTGCCTATAGCATCGCTTATTCTCAAGGAACCTACTACATTGCTTCTGTGGCAGACGAGGTACTCATGCATCCACTTGGAGGCGTTGACTTCTTAGGTTTTTCTGCTCAGATTCCATTCTTCAAAGATATGTTGGATCGACTTGGCGTCAAAATGCAGGTGTACTACGCGGGTCAATTTAAAAGCGCTACAGAGCCTTTCCGTCGTACAGAAATGAGTGAACAAAATCGTTTGCAAACTCGTCAGTATTTGGAAGGAATGTACAAGATTTACTTGGAAGATATTTCTGAATCTAGAGGTATTCCAGTAAACGAATTACGTGCAGTGGCAGATGGTTATAAATTGCGCAAAGCGGAAGATGCAAAGACCTATAAATTTGTCGATGCACTGGTTTATCACGATGAGGTACGCGCCAACCTGAAAGATCGAATTGGATTAGACGCGGATGATAAATTAGAAATGATTAGCCTTTCTGCTTACCAAAAAGGCAATAAGAAAAAAACCAATTTTAAAATCAAAGATAAGATTGCTGTTGTTTATGCAGAAGGTGATTTGGTAGATGGAAAAGGTGAAGAAGGTAACATCGGAGGAGACAAATATGCAAAGATCATTCGCAAAATCCGTAACGATAAAAAGGTGAAAGCGATAGTACTTCGTGTCAACTCTCCGGGTGGTAGCGTCATCGCTTCCGACTTGATTTGGAGAGAACTTATTTTGGCAAAAGAAGCAGGTACGCCTATTGTTGTTTCAATGGGAGATTTAGCCGCATCTGGAGGTTACTATATCTCATGTATGGCTGACTCGATTTTTGCAGAACCGAATACCATTACGGGCTCAATCGGTGTTTTTGGAATGATTCCAAACGTTCAAAATATGTTGGATGAAAAAGTAGGAATTACCTTTGATTCTGTCAAAACAGGCCCGTTTTCACACGGTATTTCGCCATTTTTTGCAATTGATGCTCCGGAAGGACAGGTTATTCAAGAAAGCGTAGATGACATCTATGACCTGTTTCTAACAAAGGTTGCACAAGGAAGAGGAATGACGAAAGGAGCGGTACATGAAGTGGCGCAAGGGCGTGTTTGGACTGGTGAAAAAGCACTCGAAATTGGACTAGTAGATGCACTAGGTGGTTTAGATGATGCGCTCGCCGTTGCTGCTGACAAAGCAGGTCTAGAAAGCTATCGCGTTTCTGAATATCCTAAAGTGAAAGATCCAATGGAAGCATTGATCGAAAAGCTAACCGGACAGGATAAAAAAGCAAAAGCAATCCTGACAGAAGAAATGAAATCAATATTCCCAGAATACAAATACATTGAAAAATTAAAAAGCATGAAAGGACCTCAAGCTCGCTTGCCTTTTATGTTGGAAGAATTTTAGAAAAATATAAAACTGTAAGTTTAAAAAGCTCAAAGACGAATTTTCGTGTTTGAGCTTTTTTTTGGTGCTATGTGAATTTATTTGATCAGAAAAGATCTAGTAAATCTCTGATTGTATGTAATCTTAGTCAGGATTAGAACTTAACAAACCTGCCTGTCTGCCACCAGGCAAATTCTAATTCACACTCTAATTCTAATTCCTCAACAACTCCGCAAGCTTCTCATGAAACAAATCAAACTCCGTCAAGTTGCTATGCAAACCTCCTTCAATTGTCGTTAGAGCTGACATGTCTCCATGTATTTTTGTCAACTTTACCGCTTGCTCATAGGGGATCAATTCATCTGCTGTTCCATGAAAAATATGAAGCGGACACTTCACTCGTTTTATCGTAATGTCGGAACGCATTTGATAGTTCATGATCCAACTGGCAGGAAAGAAAGGCAAGGTCATTTTGGCCATAGCCAGAAGACTTAAATAAGGCGTTTCTAAAATTAAAAGTTTTGCTTTCACTTTGGTGGCTAACCGACAAGCGATCCCAGTTCCCAGCGATCTTCCATAGATTACAATATTGGCTGGATCATGATCTTTCAATAGCATTTCATAAAAAGCCATGGCGTCTTTATGCAGAATTCCTTTTCTAGGAGCACCCTCACTTTTACCGTAGCCTCTATAGTCGGGCATCAGCACATCATAGCCCAAAGGAGTAAGATCAGCGGCCGCTGGGCCCCAACCATCGAGCGCACCTTTATTCCCATGAAAGAAAAGAATAACGCCTTTTGGATGCTCTGCAGCGAAATAAAGGGCATGTAGTTTAATGCCTTTTTCGCGAGTAAGGTAGACCTCACGGGCGTTTTCGAATTGCGAAAATTTATAATTTGGACTTAATTTTGTAGGTAGAAAAATGAATTTTTCCTGATTGAGGTATAGCACTATAGCAACGATAAGATAAAGTGCCGCCAGGCCTCCGAAAATATGTGGTAAGTAATTGATAAACAGCATAATAGGCCTGGTTGTGTGTTGAGTTTGATTTAATAATCTGAAAAAGAGGCGGAACAAAAATATTCCATCGAGCTAATTAATATTTCCATTTAAAACTGAATTCTATCGAGTCAAATTGATTTATCTCTATCATTCCAGATAATATGTCGCAAATTATAAAGAAAAATCAGTTTTAAATAGGCCATTCTTTCATTGAAAAGAATAATTTTGTGAAAACATTAGACCGTTTTACTTATGAAATATTCCACAACCGTACTTTTCTGCATATTTGCTTTCGTATTAAATGCCCAAAGTCAAGCCAAAACCGATACACAAAATCCTGATCCTAGGCTTTATGAGGTATACGAAACCAGTTATATAGAGCAAATTCAGACCTCAAATCCATTCCTCATACAGCGTTGGAACTTCTATTTGGATCATGCTTATACTGTGATTGAAGAAAAGGATGGAAAACCAACGGATTACCCAACTGTTAATATTCCCGATCTTAAACATATGAACATTCTTTTATTGGAAAAAGAGCAAGGTCTCACACACGATTTTGAAAGTCCTACTATTTATAGGATCTCCAACACCAATAAACTGTTAGTTTACAAGTCAGGTAAACAATTTAATGAGCTCCTCAGAGAGGCATTAAAGTAAAATTGAGCGGAAAAGATATTTAAGCAGCTGTGTGAGATTATTCGTATTTTTATAAGCCTCCACTAAGTTTACATTGATTTCCCTCTATTCTGACCTAAGTTTTAAGAAGCATCCCATTTAAAATATATAACCATAAACGGTATTGTGGCGTATAGTATTCAACTATACACCCTATTGCATTTTATTTAAGAAGTTATCAAATAGCTTTTTACAAGACAATCGAACCGATTAGAACTAGAAATTAATTAATAAATGATGATAAGGAAACTCCCAGTAATTGCGATTTTTATGTTGATGGTAAGCCTTTGTACTGCACAAACGTATATCATGGATGGTACGCCAATCAACGATTGTAGTGGGTTCTTCTCTGATAGTGGTGGTAACACAGGGCCATATAGCCCGAATGAAAACCTAACAACTACTATTTGTCCCGATTTAACGACAGGAACACA
>CALGLS010000335.1 GCA_937959375.1 uncultured Saprospiraceae bacterium | reverse complement strand
CTTTATGGTTTTTATAGCTCCGGGATTTTGAACTTCAAACACTAATACCCGTTCCACCGTCATCGGCTCTGCAAATCGGAGTTGTATAACATCGGATCGCATGGACTGTGGATATGCAGGCGACCATGCCCTTTCGTAGGTAGTTGTATCGCCGGCAATTACATTCGGTGGCCCGATTAATTGCTGCGCCGAATAAGGTCCAGTATGATTTCGCTCTGAAGTTACGGATATAATTTCACTAGCCCATTGCGTCTGCTGAGCTGGAAGGAGTTGGTTTATTATCAATAATAGTAGCAGTGATGTTAGTTTTTTCATGGGTCGTCCGTACATCTACATCTTTGACAAATAATTTCTTTCTACTTCAATGCTTTTTTCCTAGACCCAACCAACCACCTCCAAAGGTCATCCATCTGTCCATTGATGAAAAGAACCCCCGATAGTAACAAGATGGCGGCAATAATAGATTGAGATGAAAACTGCTCAGCATTTAACCACCAACCTAAGAATAAGGCAACAACAGGATTTACAAAAGTACTTGTCACTACCTTTTCTGGAGATACCTTTTTGAGCAAATAACTAAATGCGGTGAAGGCAGCAATAGAACCAAAGAACAGCAGATATAAGAAAATCCAAACGGAGGTTGTTGTGATTTTACTGGAATCGAATTCACGGTATTCTCCTAGTATTAAACTGATCACTAATAGCATCAAACCACCGAAGAACATTTGCAGTGATGAACTCAGAAATATAGACTTTGGTAAGTTGGCTGTTGGTACCCAAACAGAAACCCATGCCCAACCAACCATCGCGATGAAGATGGCGAGTACTCCTTTTAATAATTGCGCATTGGTTGAGAAGTCGGGTTGACCAACTAAGAATACCATTCCAATGACACCAAGTATCAAACCTATAATGACTCCAAAATTAGGTTTTTCCTTTTTCCAAACCCACATTAAGGCTACGACTAAAACCGGTTGAAAAGAGATAATCAAAGCGGATATTCCTGTGTCAATAAAAAGTAATGCCCATACCACAAATCCATTTCCAATGGCAAAAAAGAAGAAACCACAAATTAAGGTATTGATAATCTGCTCCCGATTAATTACGATGGGGCCCGTTAATCGAGCAATTAAAAACATACAGATTCCTGCGCTTATAAAACGTGCCGCTGCATACATAAAAGGCGGAACATCTTGAATCCCCCAAGCATTCGCCAAATAGGTAGATCCCCAAACAAAGTAAATCAGGAAAAAGGAAATAATGATGAGCCAGAACTCACGTTTTTCTGTTGGCATTAATGCTTATTTTTTTGCTAGGTCGTTTGATGAATCACTCGGACTAAGTAAGTGGGCAAACAATACAACAAGCACACAACCGATCATGTTCAAATATAAATAAGGCAATTCAATCACCTCTTGCTTTTCTAAAATAAATAAAGTCAATACGACTACTTCACCAATTAATGCTGCATTGAAAACGGCATTCCCTTTTATTTTCTTGAAAAAGAAAGCTACTGCAAAAATGCCTAGAATGGTTCCGTAAAATAGAGAGCCTACAATATTGACTGCTTCTATCAGATTGTCAAATAATGAGGCGAACATCGCAAAAGATAAGGCTATTACTCCCCAAAGCACGGTAAATAATTTAGCGATACGCAGATAGTGTGCATCTTCCTCCTCTGGTTTGTAAAAACGTTTATAAATATCAATCACCGAAGTAGTTGCCAAAGCATTTAATTCAGATGCTGTTGTCGACATGGCAGCAGAAAAAATTACCGCTAGTAAAAGTCCAATCAAACCAACTGGCAAATGTTTCATGACAAAACTAATGAAAACATAGTCCCCATCTTCGTCATCCATATTCGCGTTAGGATCTTGTTCGTTGATGGCTTTAATAATCGTTCGAACTGAATCACGTATATCTTTTTCTTGTTGCATCAATCCATTGACTCTGATGGTTTCGTTATCATATGGTGTTGATGCATTTATCTTGGTCACCATGTCATTGATCGCAGTTTTCTTAAGTTCATAAACTTTCGATAAGTCATGCTCCAAGCTTTCATAAGTTTGCGCATAAGCAGTCGTTTTTATTTGCGCAACGTTGGCCGAATTGAAATGCAGTGGTGATGGATTGAACTGGTAAAACATAAATACCATTAGCCCAACAAACAAAACGCCAAATTGCATAGGTACTTTGAAGAGGCCATTAAAGAGCAGCCCCAATCGACTTTCCGTCAAGGTGCGTCCTGACAAGTAACGTTGTACCTGCGATTGATCCGTTCCAAAATAGGAAAGAAATAAAAAGGTACCACCGAATAAAGCAGACCAAATGTTGTATTTATTTTTGAGATCAAATTTAAAATCGATCACATTGAGTTTTTCCATTTTGCCAGCTACCTGCAAGGCATTGTCAAGACTTACATTTTGTGGCAGCTTAGAAACGATTACAAAGAAGGCAACCACCATTCCGCCAAGGATGATAATCATCTGTTGTTTTTGAGTTTGACTCACCGCCTCCGATCCGCCTGCTACTGTATAAATGACCACAAGAATTCCGATCAACAAAGTGGTAACTCCCAAAGGCCATTCCAGCATAGAAGACAAGATAATTGCTGGAGCGAAAATGGTAATTCCTGCTGCTAATCCTCTTGAAATTAGGAATAGACTTGCTGTCAAAGTTCGAGTTTTTACATCGAAGCGTTGTTCTAAATATTCGTAGGCAGTGAAGACGTTAAGGCGATAAAGAATGGGTAAGACAAACACACAAAGGATTACCATTGCAATGGGTAAACCGAAATAAAATTGTGCGAATCCCATTCCCTCTTCATATGCCTGACCAGGAGTAGATAAGAAGGTAATTGCTGAAGCTTGGGTTGCCATAACGGAAAGTCCGATGGTCCACCATTTCAGATTTTTATCTCCGACTAAAAAGGAATGGGTGTCGTGTATGCCGCGTGATTTCCAAACACCGTATCCC
>CALGLS010000334.1 GCA_937959375.1 uncultured Saprospiraceae bacterium | reverse complement strand
ATTCCAGATTTTTGCGACAGCTGTGATAATAACTTAACAGGAACGAGCTGTGATGATGGTGATGTTTGTACGATCAATGATGTGTATGATGCGGATTGTAATTGCGTCGGATTTTTTGCAGATGAAGATAACGATGGGGTCTGTGATGCCAATGATATCTGTACCGGAGGAGACGACAATATCGATAGTGATACGGACGGTGTTCCAGATTTTTGTGATGATTGTGATGGTGCTCAGTCACCACCGCCACCTTGCGATGATGGTGATCCATGTACGATTAATGACGTTTACGATACCTATTGTAATTGCGCAGGAACTTTTGCGGATGATGATGGAGATGGCGTTTGTAATGCAGATGATATTTGTGCCGGAGGTGACGACAACCTAGATGCTGATACAGATGGTATTCCAGATTTTTGTGATGATTGTGATAATAATTTAGCAGGTACAACTTGTGATGATGGCGATGTTTGTACGATCGACGATGTGTACGATGCGGATTGTAATTGCGCTGGAACCTTTGCAGATGATGATAGCGATGGTGTTTGTAATGCAGATGATATCTGTGCTGGAGGAGATGATAATTTGGATAGTGATATAGATGGTATTCCAGATTTCTGTGACGATTGTGATGACAACTTAGCAGGTACAACTTGTGATGATGGTGATGCTTGTACGATTGATGATGTGTACGATGCGGATTGTAATTGCGCTGGAATTTTTGCGGATGTTGATGACGATGGGGTTTGTGATACAGACGATATCTGCGCAGGTGGCGACGATAATTTAGATAGCGATACAGATGGTATTCCCGATTTTTGCGACAGCTGTGATAACAACATAATCGGAACAAGTTGTGATGACGGCGATGTTTGTACGGTCAATGATACTTATGATTCGGATTGTAATTGTATAGGAATATTTGAGGACGATGATGCGGATGGTATTTGCAATGTTGAAGATTTATGTGATGGAGGCGATGATAATCTTGATGCGGATGGAGATGGTACACCTGACCTTTGTGATTCTTGTTTTGTGCAGTTTGATGCTTTTGCAGAATCAGATTTAGTACATACTGGATTAGGAAGTACCTTGTTCTCATTAAGTTTAGAAAACCGCAGAGATGCTACTTTTATTGTCAGTGGTTTGGATAGTTTGGTTGGGAATAATCCATCTCAAAATCATATAGATGAAGTAGAAATCACTTATATGAATCATATGGGAATTACCTATAGTTATGGAACCTTTAGTGGGTCTGTACAAGATTCTATTGAGGTGTCTATTGTTGGGCCTGTTCGAAAAATCAACGTAGCCTTAAAAGATGGATACGATGGTTTTGGACCAGAGATGAGCGTTAAATTATCGGAGGTAGAATCATGCTTTGAAGATAGAGGAGAAGAGTCTGAAAACGATCTGGGACCAAATGCACCACAGGATATGACCTTATATCCGAATCCAACATGGGATGAGTTTTTTGTAAGTTTCAATGCTGTCGAGCACGAGGTTTATGAGCTAACGGTGTTGGATGCTTGGGGTCGAATATTTATGAGGCGAGAGATTTCAGGTATGTCTGGTAAAACGATTGTTGGGCTCAGTAGTTTAAATCTGACGGGAGGTGTTTACTTTATAAATTTAGATAGCAATATGCGAAAGGTAAATACGAAGAAGTTGGTGGTGGTGAAGAATTAGTGCAGTGTTGGATTGCTTAAAATCTACTTCGTATAATTGTAAACTTCGTTTGTGAGATAAAGATAGAAGCCCGAACTTTTTACAAGTAAAAGTTCGGGCTTTCTTATTTCCTGAAATTAAATTTTTTAGAAATGGAAAATTGTATTCGAATAGAATAATTATCGACTGATAACTACTCTTTCCATATGATGGATTTTTGTAGTTGTGTATCTGAAGTAATAAACACCACTTGGAATGCTAGTTATATCAAATTCTTGTTTATTCGCATCAAGAGTTGTGACAAGATTACCTATTTGATCAAAGGTATAGATGGGTTCATTGGTGTCTTCTATTCCGTTAATAAAAGTCCTAAAATTAAAAGGTAACTTAATTTTTTCATGATTTTTTGTATTAAAAGTGTGCGTATTCGGTTGTTTTTAGGTTGAAGTTCGTTTGAATCCTTTTTGAAAAATTTAAATTAAAAAATGTTTTTCTATCGACCTATTTGGTGATTATTCTTTCTCCCATTTTAGCTTTTCGATGATCGCATCCATTGACTTTGTAATTGCTTTCAATTCAGGAGAAGCTGCACGACTTTGATAGCGTACTTCTTTTTGCGAAAAACTAAGCGTTGTCTTTTGTTTATCTCTTACACCTGTCAAATAAGTTGCGTCTAAGTTTTTAAAATCAGCAGCTTCGAAAAGTGCTATTAATGATTGATAATCTGCGTCAGTCATAGTGGAGCGAAACATGCCGATGTTTTCTACATTTTGTATTCCTTCATAAGAGACTGCTTTATTGGCATAAATTTTTAGATTGAAAACTTTACACTTTCCAAAGCAAGTTGATTTGGCAAGAGTCATAGTTGGATCTCCTAATTCGGTAGCTGAGGGAGTCGTTACTTTTTTGGATTTGCAAGCAACTAAAAAAAGTAAGACACCTAAAACTAAAATAGATATAATTGTATACTTCATGATTATTTATTTCGAAATGATTATTTTTTTAACTGTTTCTGGGAACTCTAAACACGAAAGAAAGTATACGCCTTCTGGCAAATTCTCTAAGTTTATTTTTTTATTTTCTTTCATGGAAAAAACTAAATGCTTTGTTCCAACCATATCAAAAAGTTCCCAAGTCACATTCTTCGAAGCATATTTATCTTCTATAGAAATAGTAATAAATTGATTTGTTGGATTTGGAAATATATTGATGGAGCTAGCAAAATCATTCAAGTTCTTAGTAGACACCATTCCACTACAAGCGGTAGAATTTAAAAGTGAGGCTCTTGGGCCATTGATTGCTGCGAGCATTCTCATTTTTTGACCTTCTGTAAACATGGTCATGCAGTCGTCATCAGCATAGTCTAAGAAATTTTGGAAATTGATTCCGTTACCACTAGTGGTACAATAATCTGTAAAAGGAAAGCTTGGGCAACCTCCCGATTCTGTATCTTGGTTGGGTGTGTCTGAAACAAAATCATCTTCATCGCAACCTCCATACTCAGGTCCCCAAAGATGTTCTAAATTGAAGTAATGTCCCATTTCGTGTGTAGCTGTTCTCCCTAAATGGTTAGGTGTTGAATTAGCAGCGGTACCAATCGTTCCAAAATAAACACTCGGAATCACAACGCCGTCAGACTCTGGAGGTTCTGCTGTTCCTGGAGGTGTCGCAAAACCTAAACTTCCTGGTTCTTGGTTGCAAACCCAAATGTTGATATACTGGGTATTATCCCAAGGGTCATGACCGCCCGCAGAAGTACTATAGAAAGATTCCGTTTCTCCTATTTCGTCAATTGTTGTTTGTGTACGAGTTATTCCATTGGTCGGATTACCGTCAGGATCTGTATCTGCTAAGCAAAATTCAATTTCAACATCTGCAGCAATAGCTTGAAAGGCCGCTGGGGTCGATGAGAAATTAGAATTTAATTGTCTGAAGTCCTCATTCAGTACATCTATTTGCGACATTATTTGAGCTTCGGATATGTTCTCAGAGTTTTCTAACCAAACAACGTGTACAACAACTGGGACAGTAACTACAGTTCTAGCTTGTGCCGATGCTTCTTGGGTAGCAATCCACTGTTCTGTGAATTGATTTATTTGATTTATTTCTGTAACAATGTCAGGGTTTTGACTAATACGTTCTGCTCTCTTTTCAGATGTTTGACATTTTTGTCCGAGGAGGGAGGAAGGTATTAAAAAGGAAGTTGCTGTTAATATTAATGTTAAGTAAAGTATAGGTTTTTTCATGATTTATTTTAATTGTAATATAAGCTGGGCAAATATACATTAAATGTAACCATAAATCACTCTCCTTTTTTATAGCGTAGACTTTTGTATTATATAGATAGACTTTTGTATTTCAAAATAGAAATGAGTGTTTTCGTATTATGAAGTTGTTTAAAAAGTATCTTCAATCTTGCAGATAAGCCATTGATCGCCAAATACTTCAGCTATTGATATTTCCCGTAGCTAGGGCTACGAAAAAATAAATGAGCCCGTCTGGCCAGCCGGACAGGCTTTGTCTTGACCATCAAGCCATTATCTCTACCTGGCTACGCCGAGTAGACAGGTTCGATTCTGAACATACTTTTTAAACAACTTCTATGTATAGGTAGAGGGTCTCCACGGTCTACTAGTGAGACTAGGAGGGAATTAAATAGAAGGGTGTTCTCATTCTTTTGCAACATTTGTAGCAATCTTATCCACAATATACCATCGATCACCTAACTTCATCATGTTGAAATAATCGGTAAACAATCTTTTTGGTGTATCGATTTCGCATTTGGCGGAGGCAATGGTTCCGGTGATGTCAATAGCAATAATTTTTCCTCCTGAGTTTTCTCTTCTTGGTCGAGGGCTGAAAAAACCTAAGTAGGTGGCTCTGTCAAAAATGATAACCTTGTCTTCCTTGATGTTTTTTAGTTGACAGGTGGCGTGCATGGCAGATCCAATTTTGCTGGTGTCTCCTGTCATCCAACCTTCAAAATAATTTCCTATGGTGGTTCTTATTAGTGCTTCGTCTTGTGGGTTGTTTTTTTGACTAATGTTTTGAGTATTGTCTTTTGTAGTTTTAGCTGCTGTTGTCTTTTCTGATGTTTGTTCACATGAAAAACAAATTGCAGCGATGAGTACGAGGAAAAGAGTTGTTGATTTCATTGTTGAAGTTTTAAATTTTATTTTTAATTGTTCAGTCTATTGGTGTTTTTTTGACTGGGATTTTGGATAGTTTTTTTTGGACAGCCTGCCTGACCGTCAGCTACCGTCTATACTTAAATCGTGAAACAGCAAATGCGGGTGTCGCACCTAAGGCGCTTAACTTCCTTTTATCCCCGATTTTATAAATGTGTCGCACCTAAAGGCGCTTTTCGTCCTCGGTATTTTTCTATTCACTCCACTCTTTTTTGTAATTACTTAAATTCAGTACATTAAATCGAGATAAAGCGCCTTTAGGTGCGAAATGTTTGTAACAATATTAAACGCAGATTTATTCAAGCGCCTTTAGGTGCGACACCTTCTATTGCTTGATTTTCCTGATGTAGCATTTTTTTAGTAGAAAAATTTTATAAAATAATTCAACAAAACCTGTTACAACTTATGTGTATACGGTAGCTGACCGGCAGGTTGTTAATCCTGTCAACACACACACACACACACACACACACAC